>JAFGNY010000346.1 GCA_016926765.1 Bacteroidales bacterium
AATATGGATCACATCCTGACCAATAAAAACTTTTTCGGCCACTTTGGTCACCATAAAGGTACCGTCGCTGCGAAAAAAGATGATGTCATCGATATCGGAACAATCGCATACAAATTCATCGCGACGGAGAGAAGTTCCGGCAAAGCCCTGTTCCCTGTTAATATATAATTTTTCGTTTGCAGCAGCGACTTTCACCGCTTCGATGGATTCGAAATTCCGTAGTTCGGTTCTCCGTTCGCGTTCTTTTCCGTATTTTTTCCTGATCTGGCGGAAGTATTCAATGGCGTAATCTGTCAGGGTTGCCAGGTGGTGATTCACCTCTTTCATCTCCTTCAGGATGCCGTTGATTACCTCATCTGCCCTAGTGGAATTGTATTTCGAGATCCGTTCAATCGGGATTTTTCTCAGCCGTTTAATATCGTCATCACTTAATGGCCGGATGAACTCCTTTTCAAATGGTTTCATCCCTTTCCTGATCGCCTTGTCGATCTCTTCATCCGTCTTGCATTTCTTGATCCCTTCATATACCTCATTTTCGATGAAGATTTTTTCGATCGATGCATAGTGCAACTGTTCGTTCAGTTCCGCCAGACGGATCTCCAATTCACTTTTCAGCAGGTAGAGTGTATGGGCGGTGGAAATCCGAAGAATTTCAGAGACGCCTACAAAGCGGGGTTTTCCCTCTTCGATGATGCAGCAGTTTGCAGAGATTGGAATCTCGCATTGTGTAAAAGCGTAGAGGGCATCCATCGTGGTGTCAGGAGAGACACCCGGAGCGAGATGGATCAGGATCTCCACATTTTTTGCGGTATTGTCATCGATCTTCCTGATTTTGATCTTGCCTTTGTCATTGGCATTCAGGATGGATTCGATCACCGACTCAGTGGTTGTTCCGAACGGGATCTCGCTGATTACTAACGTCTTTTTATCAAGCTGACTGATTCTGGCTCTCAGCCGGATCTTTCCACCTCTAAGTCCATCGTTGTATTTGGAGATATCGGCCAATCCGCCTGTCAGGAAATCAGGGAAAATCTCAAAATCCTTTCCCTGCAATACCCTGATAGAGGCATCGATCAGTTCGTTGAAATTATGCGGCAGGATCTTGGAAGCCAGCCCAACAGCGATCCCTTCAACTCCCATTGCAAGCAGCAGGGGAAATTTGACAGGCAGGGTGATCGGTTCTTTGCTTCTACCATCATAGGAGGCTTTCCATCGCGTGGTCTTCGGATTAAAAACCACCTCGAGGGCAAATTTCGACGGCCTCGCTTCGATATACCGCGGAGCTGCGGCGCTGTCGCCCGTATGAATATTCCCCCAGTTTCCCTGAGTATCGACCAGCAGCTCTTTTTGCCCGAGTTGGACAAGGGCATCGCCGATCGAGGCATCCCCGTGAGGATGGTATTTCATCGTATGCCCGATTATATTGGCTACTTTATTGTATCGTCCGTCGTCCAGCTCCTTCATTGCATGAAGGATCCTTCGCTGAACAGGTTTTAGTCCATCGAGGATTTCCGGTACCGCCCGTTCCAGAATCACGTAGGAGGCATAGTCCAGAAACCAGTTCTGGTACATGGCATCCAGGTGGATCACCTCCTCCAGCTTCCCGGACTCCAATTCAGGGTGTTCTCCGTTCAGGGTTTGATCTTCCGACAATGAGTGAGAGTTTAAAGTTTCGAGGGATACCGTCCACTCAAATCTTACATTACGGATCACGTATCACGGATCGCATAATGCACCACAAAATTAGTATTTCCCGGGAAAGGAGAGAAAGATGTTTATAAAATTATCCTCTGATAGCCAGCTTCTGTGAAAGGATCATAATCATCCAACAGGAGGGTTCCCGGATTCATTTATCATAATTTTCATTATTTTTGCGGTTTCGATCAGGGTCCAGTAGCTCAGGGGATAGAGCAACAGCCTTCTAAGCTGTGGGTCGAAGGTTCGAATCCTTCCTGGATCACAAAAACACGATCCGATTGAATACTTTTCGTTTGTCGGTTTCTTGTAATATCAGGAGGGGAAACGTATGATCACATTGAACAAAGCACAAAAAATAATTTTGTGGATCGGGATTTTTCTTCTCGCTGCAATGACTCTTTATCCTCCATGGACTGCCGTAACAAATCCTCCCGATTATTCTGTAAAAGAATCCATTGGGTATGGGATCTTTCTGCGTCCTCCGCCTAGTCCATTAGGATATGAATCCTATGTTGTGATCAATTACGGCAGGGTCTTTCTCCAATGGGCAGGTTTAGCTGCCGTTACCGGTTTTATCATGTGGCTGGTGAGAAAAAAATAACTACATTTGTGATGAACTAATCTTTTTCCCATGAGTTTACTTAAAGAGTTTAAAACCTTTGCCATGCGCGGTAATGTAATCGACATGGCCGTGGGGATCATTATCGGAGCTGCCTTCGGAAAAATTGTTGCTTCCCTGGTAGCCGATATCATCATGCCCCCAATAGGTCTTCTTGTCGGTGGAATTGATTTCACCGCGATCCTCATCACACTGAAACACCCTGTTCTGGATCCTGTTACGGGGGAGGTGATCAAAGCAGGTGTCGTAATGAAAATCGGTACATTCATACAGACCTTGGTGGATTTTATCATCATTGCGTTTGCGATCTTTCTGATGATCAAGGGGATCAATAAACTGGACAGGAAGAAAGAGGAACCAGCAGTGCCGTCTACACCCCCGCCTCCCACCAGGGACCAGGAACTGCTGACAGAGATCAGGGATTTGTTGAAGAAGTTATAACCAATGACCAAGAACATCAACCCAAACAGATCTATTCTATGAAAAAATACAGTATCCTGAGTGCTTTGATCCTTCTATTCTCCTTTGGGCTTTTTTCGCAGGAGATTGTGGAAGTGACAAAAGCAGTTGACAAATCCAAGACCGGGGTTTCATCAGATTCTACAAAACACTGGAATATCAGCGGGATGGGAACATTGAATGTCTCTCAGGCCGGCTATTCAAACTGGGTTGCCGGAGGAGATAACTCTCTGGGCCTTATCGGTATGGTTAACCTGAACATCAATTACTCCAAAGGGAAGCATGCCTGGGCTAACATCATTGACCTGGCGTATGGGTTTCAGTTTCTGGGCATCGGAACCAGCGCCCAGCAGTACAACAAGACGGATGATAAAATTGAGGTGACGTCAACCTATGGTTATGAGATCCACAGCAACAAGAAATGGTATTTTTCTGTTCTGGCCAACTTCCGAACACAATTCTCCAACGGATATAAACTCCCAAACGACAGTACGGTGATCTCCACGATCATGGCGCCGGGATATCTGGTTGCCGGTGTCGGCATTACCTATGTACCTGCTAAGTGGTTCCGCGTTTATCTCTCACCCACTTCAGGAAGGTTTACCTTTGTCCTTGATACAGCGCTCTCCAATGCCGGATCTTTCGGTGTGACTCCCGGCCAACAGATACGCGGTCAGTTCGGACCCTATCTGCGTGCCGACTTAAACAAGGATCTGGCCAAGAATATCAACCTTACCTCTTCGCTCGAGCTCTTTACCGATTATCTGAACCAGTTCGGAAATATCGATGTAAACTGGAATATTCTCCTGACGTTAAAGGTAAACAAATGGCTTGCTGCCACCATCAATGCCCAGGTCATCTACGACGACGATGTAATACAACGGACTCAGTTCAAGGAGATTATTGGTGTTGGGTTGTCGTATAAGTTTGACTGATACAAAATATCACCCCTAAACCCTGTAACAACGCTATATGGCAACGAAATCACTTTATGACCAAGGTCTTCCGCATGATGAAATCATGTACCGGGAACATTTTCAACGGGGTAATGATTTCTGTAAAATTGAACTCTTCAGATCTGCCCGGGAGGAATTTAAAGCTGCACTGCATTACAAGCCCGGAGATGAAGCCTCAAAAAAAATGGAGGAAGATTGTGAAAACCAAATCCAGCAGGATGCCAGAAAGGTTTATATCATTATTCCCATTGTCCTGGTCATTATTGCCGCTGTAATCCTTTTTGTCTGAATCCGACCTTCTTTCACTCATGAGAGAACGAAGACTTCGGATTGTCAGAGAAGATCCCTGGCTGGAACAAGCCGAGGATGAGATCAATTCCCGGCACACGAGGTACCGGGAACGGTTGGATTCCATTGAAGCCGATGAAGGCACGCTTATCCGTTTTGCCGACGGGTATACCTATTTCGGCATAACCTACGACCGGCAACAGCATGGGTGGTTTTACAGAGAGTGGGCGCCTCATGCCGAGGACCTTTACCTTTTCGGGGATTTCAATAACTGGCAACGGTATTCCCACCGCATGAACCGGAAGGAATATGGCATCTGGGAAATCTTTCTTCCCGAAGAGGAGTATAAAGAGCGGTTCGTACATCAAAGCAAAATCAAGGTACTGGTTCATTCCGATACAGGTTGGCAGGAGCGTATTCCGGCTTATATCCGAAGGGTGGTACAGGATCCCGGCACGCTTGATTATACCGGGCAGGTGTGGCTGCCTCCGAAACCATTCAGATGGGAAGGAGACAAATTCTCCATCGGACAACTCGATGAACTTCTCATTTATGAAGCCCATGTGGGCATGTCGCAGGAACGGGAAGGTGTTGGCACCTTTGTTGAGTTTGCCGATTACCTGATCCCCTATATCAAAAATGCCGGCTACAATACGATTCAGTTTATGGCGATTGCCGAACATCCCTATTACGGGTCGTTTGGCTATCATGTCACGAATTTTTTCGCTGTCTCCAGCCGTTTCGGCACTCCGGAAGATCTGAAATACCTTATAAAAAAAGCACATGAACAGGGCATAGCTGTAATTATGGACCTGGTTCATTCCCATGCAGCCAAAAACACGATGGAAGGGTTGAACGGGTTTGATGGCTCAGGGCATCAATATTTTCATGATGGGGATCGCGGAAACCATCCTCACTGGGATTCCAAAATTTTTGACTACGGAAAAAGGGAAGTGCTCCGTTTTCTGCTGTCAAATGTCAAATTCTGGATGAAGGAGTTTCATTTTGACGGTTTCCGGTTCGACGGAGTTACCAGCATGATCTATTTTGACCATGGCTTCCGGGAGATATGGGATCTGAACGGATACTTCAAAACGGGAGTGGAATGGGATGCTATTACTTACCTGCAGCTGGCAAATACGCTGGTGCATAAACTCAATCCGAAAGCGGTCACCATCGCTGAAGATGTAAGTGGAATGCCGGGAATGTGCCGGCCTGTCAGGGATGGCGGCATCGGGTTTGACTACCGGCTTGGAATGGCAATTCCCGATTACTGGATCCGTGTCCTGAAAGAAAAAAAGGATGAGGAGTGGAACATTTATGAACTCTGGCAGACCCTGAATGACCACCTGCCCTCTGTAAAAATAGTTGCCTATTGTGAATCACACGACCAGGCTCTCGTTGGAGATCAAACCATCTCCTTTCGCCTCATGCAATCTGAGATCTACTTCCGGATGTCGAAAAAAGACCAGAGTATCGTCATCGACCGCGGGATGGCGCTCCATAAGATGATCCGGCTGATCACGATTGCTCTGGGCGGACAAGCCTACCTGAATTTCATCGGAAATGAATTTGGGCATCCCGATTGGATCGACTTCCCCAGAGAAGGGAACAACTGGAGTTATCAGTACGCACGCAGGCAATGGTCCCTGACAGAGAATCCTGAGCTGAAATACCATTTTCTGGCTGAATTCGACAGAGCCATGATCCGGCTTGTGAAGCACTATCATATCCTTTCAGAGGATTATGGAACACAACTCAACATGGATGAGGAGAACAAGACAATCGTATTTGAAAAACAGCACCTTCTCTTTGTCTTTAATTTTCACCCCAACCGTTCGATCCCCGGATACTCCTTCCCTATTCCACAACCAGGGGATTATATCAGTATATTGAATACAGACAGTCTCGATTTCGGAGGACAGGGACGGGTTGATGAGTCCCAAAAGCACATCACCACCTACGATGCAAAGAGCAACGTCCACTGGCTCAGTATTTACAACACCAACCGCACAGCCCAGGTTTTCAAAAGGATAGAACCCTGATTCCTGCATGAAATCTGAAAGAAAACCATTACTTTTGCATCAACGATAATCCCTTCATCATGAACAAAACTGCAATCAGGCTAGTACTACTTATTCTTCTGCTTATCCCCCTGAGTATTTATAAAGTCTCTGGCGCTATCAGTGATACTTCCTATCACTTCCTGTTCGAGTTGAATATGACCAAAGCCATCCAGGATGGTTTTTTTGATCCCGATTCAGATCAGGTTTATGTCGATTTTGACGAGAGCATTCCCGATCTCCTTTTATTTGAAGGCTCTGACCGTGTTTTTAGCGGGCTCATCCAGGAGGGACTTGATTCGGGAGCCACCTACCACTTCCGATTCCGGGTCAACGATACGGTTTTCGAGTCCGTTAACAGAGAAGCCGTTGCACTTCCGGGAGTAACGGTGATCCAAACCTGGTGGAACGACGAGTACCTGAATACCACCATCTTTCAGTTATCCTTTACAGGCATTCCCGATTCTGTCTTCAATCCTCTCCTGGATACAGTACAGATGATGGGAGATATGACCAAATGGGAAGCAGTGGAACTGGAGCGTATCGGGACGTCGTACGACTACGACATCACTTTTCACCTTGATCCTTCTATCCTGTACGAATATATCTTCCGGATCAAGCGGGATAGTGTCATCACCTATGAGGATTTCGGTGGACTGAGCCGGATGTTTCTTCCTCCTCCCGATACTACTATCACCGTTGTGCAATATTTTAACAACCAGGACACGACGAAGATCCTGATGACTTTTGAGTGTAATATGACTATGCAGGAACAACTGGGGAATTTTGACCCATCCTCCGACTTTCTTGATGTGGCCGGAAATTTCAACGAATGGGGTGCGTGGGACCTTTTATTTGACCCTTACAACACCGGCCTGTACACCTTGTCGAAACTGTTTGACAAATCGCTGATCGGGGGACCGCCGATCGAGTTTAAATTCCGGATCAACGGTTCCTGGGATTCCGCCGAGCTGGACAGTCTGGATCCCCGATCCTATATTCTTCAGCCAATTGATACCAACGGGAACCCTAATACCTATGTCTGCTGGTACAACAATCAGGGGCCTATTATTCCCTCATCACCCTGGGCCAGCGACCTCTTCATCCAGGGACTTCTCGAGGTGAAACAGATTCTCACCGGCTCCTACCTCTACCACAATCTGAGTGGAATCCCTGAAGGAACCTCTCTTTATAAGTGGTACCGGGCCGATTCAGTCGGGGCTGTCCTTGAGGCGATCGACAGCGCCTGGACGATCAACTATACCACTGATAGCATTGCCGATCTGGGAAAATATCTTGTGTTTGAAGTCACTCCCGTTGCAGCCTATGGGGAGGATTCACTTGGCCTGCCTGTTCAGGTGTATACGACAGGGCCCATCGGGAACGTCGGGATTCCAGAATGGCTCAGGAATACGATTTCTCTTTATCCCAATCCCGCTGATCAGTTTATCATTTGCGAATCAGCCTTTTCGATTGACCGGTATGAGATTTACAACCTGAGCGGGCAGCCTGTTTTACAATCAGGCAAGGTTGCCGGGACAGAAATTCAGGTGGAGATTTCACAGCTCCCACCCGGGATTTATCTCTTCAGAGTCTATACCGAAGGACTTCTCCCGGGAAACAAACGATTTATCAAACGTTAATCTTTCCCCTCATCCCTAATCGCTAATCCTTTATCCCCAATCACAAATCACTGCTCCCTAATCCCTCATCGCAGATGGCTCACAAACCCCGGCTCTCCTTCTGGCAGATATGGAATATGAGTTTTGGATTCCTCGGGATCCAGTTCGGATGGGGGCTCCAGATGGCCAACATGAGTGCCATCTACTCCTATCTCGGCGCAAGACCCAGTCAGATCGCCCTCCTCTGGCTGGCAGCTCCTGTGACCGGCGTTCTGATCCAGCCATTGATCGGTCAGGCCAGTGACCGAACCTGGACCCGGCTGGGACGGCGGCGTCCCTTCATCCTGGTGGGTGCGATCCTGGCCTCCCTGGCCCTCATCCTCATGCCCAATTCCCCTACATTCTGGATAGCAGCAGGGTTGCTGTGGGTGCTCGACGGCACCATCAACGCCAGCATGCAGCCTTTTCGCGCCATGGTGGCCGATAATCTGCCCGAAGAACAAAATTCCCAGGGATTTGCCATCCAGTCGCTGTTTATCGGTCTGGGCGGCACCATCGCATCTGCCCTTCCCTGGATGATGACCAATTGGTTTGGTGTTCGCCCGGATGCCGCCGGGGCCGGACATATTCCGACTTCCGTCACCCTCTCTTTTTATATCGGAGCGGCAGCCTTCATCGGAGCGGTTATGTGGACAGTTTTTACTACAAAAGAGATCCCTCCGGATGAGAAAGAGCTGGCCTCGATCCGATCCCGGAAATTTGACTGGACCCTTGGGATGGGTGAGATCGTTCGTCTCTTGGGCCATCTTCCGCGCCGGATGTGGGAACTGGGATTGGTTCAGTTTTTTACCTGGATCGGTATGTTCTGCCTGTGGGTCTATTTCGCTCCCTCCATTGCCAGCAATGTATTTCATGCACAGGAAGGCACCGTAGAGATGGAGGCTGCAGGGGCATGGGCCGGATTTTCCTTTGCCATCTACAATGCCGTCTGTTTTCTTTTTTCATTTGTCCTGATCGGGATCACAAAACGTACCGGGCCAAAACTGATCCATGCTGTCGCGCTGGGGATCGGCGCCCTCGGGTTGCTGGCTATTCCCGTCATGACAGATAAATACTGGCTCTTGGTATCGATGGTAGGTATCGGGATTGCATGGGCAAGTATCCTCTCAATGCCCTATGCCATGCTGGCTCCGGCTCTCCCGGCCGATAAAATGGGGGTGATGATGGGATTGTTTAACCTGTTTATCGTGCTTCCGCAGGTCATCGCCTCCACCCTGCTGGGGGAGGTCATCGCTGTTTTTTTCGATGGGGACCCATTGAATGCCATGTTTATCGGGGGGGTGAGTTTTGCCATTGCTTCCATTGCCACCTTATTGGTGGTATCCTATAAAAAGAGTGCCCCGGCTGGAATAAGCTAACCCTCTGCGTTTTCGCAAGGGCGCCCATTGTTTTAGTTGTAAACCAAAATGTGTATAAATAGTTTGAGATCTTTGAGTATGAACATGAATGAAAGGGCCTCCGGGATTCTGTTGCATCCAACCTCTCTTCCCGGCAGCTATGGCATCGGGACATTAGGAAAAGCAGCTTATGAATTTATTGATTTTCTTGAACTCAGCAAACAACATTACTGGCAGATACTGCCCCTGGGGCCAACCGGCTATGCCGATTCACCTTACCAGTGTTTCTCGGCACATGCGGGGAATCCCAATCTGATCGACCTGGAACTCCTGGTTGCCGATGGATTACTGCAGCAAGCAGATCTTTCATCATTTCCCTCCATGCAAGAGAGT
>JAFGNY010000347.1 GCA_016926765.1 Bacteroidales bacterium
CGTCAAGGAAGAGAGCACGGAAAACAAGATTGACTGGGGGGAATACAATCGCCCCATGAGTCCCGAAAAGTTTGACGGAATTTTCAGCAGGCTTCAGGCTTTTCTGCAGGGTGAAGAATTATTTGTACAGGATGTTTACGTTGGAGCCGACCCGGAATACCAGATGCCGATCCGGATCATCACTGACACTGCCTGGCAAAGCCTGTTTGCACGCAATATGTTTCTGACCTTAAAGACCCTTGAACAATACAAGACACATATCCCAAACTTTACATTGATTGCCTCTCCCTCCTTTAAACTGGATCCGAGAGTGGATGGCACCAATAGCGAAACGGGCATCGTGATTGATTTCTCCAAACGCCTGGCGATTGTGGCCAACAGTTCCTATGGCGGAGAAGTTAAAAAATCGATCTTCACTATCATGAATTTCCTGATGCCTATTCAGGATATCATGTCGATGCATTGTTCTGCCAATGTCGGGAAAGAGGGTGATGTTGCGCTGTTTTTCGGATTGAGCGGAACAGGAAAAACAACCCTTTCGGCTGATCCGAACCGGAAACTGATCGGGGATGACGAACATGGCTGGAGTGATGGGAGTGTGTTCAACTACGAAGGAGGCTGTTATGCCAAGGTGATTCGTCTTTCATCCGAGAATGAACCGGAGATCTATGCCTGTACACGCCGGTTTGGCACCATCCTGGAGAATGTGGTCTATGACCCTACTTCCCGGCGGATTGACCTGGATGATGAACAGGTGACTGAAAACACAAGGGCCTCTTACCCAATGGATTTTATCCCAAATTCCGTCCCGGAAAAGATGGTGAAGACCCATCCGAAAAATGTTATTTTCCTCACGTGTGATGCCCAGGGGGTGATGCCTCCCATCGCACTTCTCGACATGAATCAGGCGATCTATCATTTTATCAGTGGATATACCTCAAAAATTGCAGGCACTGAACTGGGACTGGGTATTGAGCCGGAGATCACTTTCAGCGCTTGTTTCGGAGCTCCTTTCATGGTTCACCATCCCTATCTTTATGCCGACTTGTTGAGAAAGAAAATTGAAAAACACGGGGCCAAGGTTTGGCTGGTGAATACCGGCTGGGTTGGGGGTAAATTCGGTGTAGGCAAACGGATCAGTATCCGCCATACACGAAATATGCTGAATGCGGTGCTTGACGGGGAATTGGATCATGTTAAATACCGAAAAGACAAACTCTTCAACTTTGATATCCCTCTTACCTGCCCGAATGTTCCTGAAGATGTTCTGGATCCCGAAAATGCCTGGGGAAACAAGTCGGAATACTGGATGAAGTATGATGCGCTGGTCTCCCGTTACATTGAAAACTTCAAGATGTTTACAGACGGCTGTCCCGAAGAGATCGTGAATGCCGGTCCGAAACGACTGAAAAAATGACCTTGCGGAAGGTTGATGGTAAAAATATATACAAAAGGTGGTGACTTCGGGGAGACCTCTCTTCTGAACGGAACACGTGTCTCAAAAGGCCATGACCGGGTTGAGGCGTATGGAACGCTGGATGAACTGAATGCATTTATCGGCCTGCTGAGAGACCATCTTAAACTTGAACGTTATCGGGCTCCCCTTCTCCGGATCCAGGAAAATCTCTTCACGGCAGAAGCTCTGATTGCTGCAGATCCTGAAAAAGAGGTCACCGGTTTGCCTGAGTTAACGGAAGAAGAGATTCTTCTTCTGGAGAAAGAGATCGATCTGATGACTGCAGAGTTACCTCTCCTAAAATCTTTCATCCTTCCGGGAGGAGATCCGCATGTTTCAAGATGCCATGTGGCAAGAACGGTTTGCCGGCGAGCCGAAAGAGCTGTAATACGCTTACACAAAGGATCATCCGTTCCTCCACTCCTCATCAGATACCTGAACCGTCTTTCCGATTATCTTTTTGTTTTAGCCAGAATACTGGCCAAGGAATTCAAGTCAGAGGAAGTTACCTGGCCGAGAAAAAAACAGGGTAAAAATTTGGCTTGATTATTTGAATTATTTTTTTTTACTTTTGCACAATTTCAAAAGCAGACCACAATGTACTGGACGTTAGAACTCGCCTCAAAACTGGAAGATGCTCCCTGGCCTGCTACCAAAGATGAGCTCATCGACTGGTCGATCAGAACAGGAGCTCCGCAGGAAGTGATCGAAAACCTGAAAGAGATTGAAGATGAGGGTGAAACCTACGAGCGAATAGAAGATATCTGGCCTGACTATCCTACAAAAGATGACTTCTTCTTTCATGAGGATGAATACTGAACTCCCCGTTCATCCGGCTTTCCCCTGAAAATACTGAAATGTACTTTCCCATATTCCCTTAATTGATCAAACAGGGGATCAGAAGAAAAGAGGTACTTTCCGGAGTGCTCCAGGATCAGCATCCCTGATGGTTTCAAAATACCTGAGGAGATAATCTGCCGGGGAAGCAATTCAATTCCCTCCATGTCGTAAGGTGGATCTGCAAACACAAGGTCTGCATTTTCTTTCCCTCTCTTCAGCAAGACAAACACATTCATCCGGATTGCACGCACAGCTCTAATCCCGAATTTTTCCGCAGCCTGGTTGATGAAATCCACACAACGGCGCTCAATATCAACCGCCAACACAGAGGGCGCCCCTCTTGAAGCAAACTCGAAAGCGATATTTCCGGTACCCGAAAAAAGATCCAGTACAGTGGTTTCAGAAAAGTCGACCAGGTTGGTCAGTACGTTGAAGATCCCCTCTTTAGCATAATCGGTGGTTGGTCTCACCGGGAGGTTGGCCGGAGGATGAAGCCGTCGTCCCTTGTAATATCCGCTTATAATCCGCACTGGTTCAGGTTTAACAGAGGGAAGTAGGCGTGATGAGGGATCTCGTTGAAGACGAAACTGTATTCGTAGGCCGGATTTCTTCTGGCAAACTCAACGCGACGAAGGTATTTGAAAATGAGGTTGTAGAGTGGGGTATTTCGGGTAATTTTCCCCATCAGGAGAACCTCTGCCTGTTCCTGACTGAAACCAAGTTGCTCGAGAGAAAAGATGGTGAAGTAAAGTAGGTCTTCAGGCCGGTGATACTCAAACGAGTTGGCAAAGTAGAGTTTGAACTGATCCATCACAACCAGGTCAAAATGGGTCTCCCTAATATGGAGAAAAACCCGGGGACGAACCAGTTCGCTACGGTAGTTCTGGTAAATGCTCTCGATCAGAACACTGGAAAGATGCGGGATATGATCCACACCGAAAACCCTTGTGATGATCTCTTTTTCCCTTTGAGGGACGGAATAAATATTCACGATATGGAAGTCGGAAAGCAGATCATGAAAAACTTTCTCCCGACTATCAATCGGAACGTTGAACGCTAAAAGTTTTTGTTGTTCTTTTTCGTCAAAAAGCAACTCCGGCACAAGAGTAAATTTCGGCCCTTCCCAGGCCACTTTTGAGGCTTTAAACTTATTCTTTACTACAGGAAGAGCGGCCAGCGCTTTCGCAATAAAGGATTCAAAAGGAAGCTTGATCTCCGCTTCAGCCTGGCCTTTGATTGCCGGCAACCTCAACTCCCCCACCCCGATATATTTATTGGTAATACTATCCAGGATGCAATATGCGAAACTCTTTTCCCCGATCTGAAGGGAGAGGTAGTAATTCCCCAGATCACTCTCCCGGAAAAGGGCATCAATCCGGTTGATTGCCGGCAGAATATGATCGTTTGCAGGTGTCATCAAAGCATCAGGATGATCAGGATGTTGATCGCAACAATGAATAAAAATCCCGACAAGAGGTAAAGATACGTTTTTTTATCGCTGAAGATCATGGCGTAGATCATTTTCATCAGGTTGTTGCTGATGATCGCCTGGAAGGATGCCACAGTCATCGCTACGATCGAGATCGCAAATTTTTCTTCGAACAGGCTCAGCAGGAACGGGTCAATATCAACCATTCCCACCAGAAAAGAGAGCACATTAAGACCGGGAGTACCGAAACGGTTCAACACCGCATAGGTGATAAACGACAAGAGTACGAACAATGCTGTAAAGATCAGGGCCGTCTGAAATTCCAGGGGATTCTTGTCGGGGATCGGCTGTGTGTCTCCTTCTCCCGAATCCCTCTTCCTGAAGAGAAAGAGAAAAAGACCTGTACCGGCCGATAAGGCCATCAGGATCAGAAACCATGGCCATGAGTAGAGGAAGAGTTCCATGTTAAAAATCAGGATCAGAATAAGAACTCTCAGGTACATCATGGAGGTAGCCAGGAAGATGGCACTCATATAATGTGTCATCTTGCCCGGTTCCTGCCGGCATTTCTTCGCCAGGATGATCGTAGTGGCCGTGCTGGAATAGAGTCCTCCGAGAAGTCCGGCAACCAGGATGCCCGACCGTTGCAGAAGATATTTCTTCAGCAGGTAACTGGCATAGGAGATCCCCGATACGACCACAACCGCCAGCCAGATCCGGTAGGGTGTCAGGCTCAGCCCTTCCACGAAAGGCGTATCGGGAACAATAGGAAGGATGACTCCGGCAATGATCAGGAACTTCGCCAGGGTAATAAATTCGTCTTTGCCGATTTTTTCTGAAAGGGAGATGAAGGATTCCTTCAGTTCAGCAAAGATCAGAACGGTTACCACAACAATCAGTACAAGCCAAAGCGGCTGTAATTCTGTAAGCGGGCCCAGGCAATAGGTTATCAGGGCGATCAGGATCGAAGTAATGCCGTAATCCCTGTCGTTCCGGAGATGATAAAGGTAATAGACGATCAGGAAGGAAGCCAGTATCAACGCCCCGATAATGAAAAGCAGCAGATCCTTTGGGTGCAGGAGATAAAGAATATATCCGAAGATTCCAATAAAGGTGAAGGTCCGGTCGGTTCCGAATATCCGGTGGTCCCGGTGATCAATGACATGGACCTTTCGCTGTGAAAGTCCTATCAGCAGGGAAAAAACCGTGACAAGGACAAAA
>JAFGNY010000348.1 GCA_016926765.1 Bacteroidales bacterium
AAAACCTGAATTTCTTGAGGGCAAGCGGAATCTGGCTCTTTTCAAGAAAACCAGTAAAAGGCTTTCCGATCATTTCATCCTTGGAGTAGCCAAAAACTTCCAGCGAGGCGGGTGAGATGTACACGATCCTGCCCGCTTTATCAGTCATGTAGATCACATCCTGGATCTGCTCGGTTATTCCACGGAATTTATTTTCACTCTCTTTGAGCGCCTCTTCAACCTCCATTTGTCTTGTCACATCCGTAAAAATGGTGGCAAACTTTCCCTTTTCAGGAGAAAAGGCGCTTACATGATACCATTTTGAAAGCTCACCGCTGTACTGGGTAAAAGTGACCGGTTTGCCGGTAAGCGCTACTTCTCCATACGTGGTGATCCATCTCTCTTCAATCCCCGGCATCACATCGAGAACTGATTTTCCAACCAGGCCGGAGGCGTTTAATCCGGTCAGTTCTTCAAATGCATTGTTAACTTCGAGAAAGAGGTAATCGACCGGAATCCCTTTTTTATCGCGGATGACCTCGTGCAGGGCGAATCCTTCCGACATCTGGGTAAAGAGGAGCCGGTACTTCTTTTCGCTCTCCAACCGTGCCCGGTTTTGTCTCTTCAAATCTTCCAGGATATTCAGGAGAGCTATCTGGCTTTTCCTGAGTTTCTCATTCGTTTCTGCCAGGTTCTCCTCCATCCTGCTTCGCTGAGCCGATTCCTTATGGAGTTCGCTTGTACGGGTCTGGATCAGGTTTGAGAGCCGTTCTTGTTCCTTTCGCCGCATTTCATTTGCTTCCTTGACTTTCACCATCGTTCTGATAATGGCCATCAGGTGCATCTCCTCAATTGGTTTGGCAAGGAATGCTTCTGCTCCCACCTCCAGCGCTTTGATTTGGCTTTCGCGGTTGGTTTTTAGAGCTGTCAGAAACACCACTGGGATGGATCGCAAATTCTCGTCCTCTTTCAGATGCTGGCATACTTCAAATCCATCAAATTCGGGCATAACAATATCCAGGAGGATCACGTCAGGATTTTCCACTGTTGCCAGCGCAATCCCCTTTCTGCCATTCGATGTCGTGATTACCCTGGCTTCGGGGAGAAGATCGGACAGGATCGCTTTCAGGCTGATCAGGTTGTCTTCACTGTCGTCAATTGCCAGTATTTTCAGATTACTTTTTTCCATGAACCATGTTTAAAACTACCTGAATAAGCTCATCTTTACTGATATCCCCTTTCTGGATCAGCTGGAAAATATTATTTCCCTTGAGAAAACTCAATTCCTCCGGTGTCACATGTTTTGCGGTAAGGATCATGACAGGCAGGCTTTCAGTTTCCGGGATGGAACGAACCATTTTAATCACTTCAAACCCATCCACTTCTGGCATCATCAGATCAAGGATCATAACATCAGGTACACCCAAGGCCACCTGATTCAAGGCCTCCCGCCCATTTCGTGCAATATCTACGCTGAATCCCTCATTGATAAGAAAATCTGTGATCTGGATGATGGCTGCTTCACTATCTTCCACAACCAAAATCCTTTTTCCGATTCCTCCCAGGGAGGCATCCATCTCGGTTTCCCCGACCGTGTCCTGTTGTTTGCCAGTACTTTCCGTGAGATGGTCTACCAGCCAATCGCCTTTCATTTTCAAGGGGAATACGATGGGAAGCGGGATCCTTTCCCATGCTCGCTCTCTACAGAAATCTCCCCCTGCAGTAAGGTGGCATACCTCCGGGCAATGGCTAATCCCAGTCCCGTTCCACCGAATTTTCTGGAGAATCCTTCGTCGGCCTGCCTGAATTCATCAAAAATATAAGGTAACTGTTCCTGTGTGATCCCGATTCCTGTATCCTCAACGGAAATCCTGACCATCTCCTGTTCCGTTGCCACGGAAATCACCACACGCCCTTTTTCGGTAAACTTGACGGCGTTAGCGAGAATGTTTTGGAGAATGTGCATGCATTTCGCATAGTCGCTGGTGATCTCCGGCAGCTTCTCCGGAATGTCGGCGATCAGTTCAATGTTCTTCTCTTCTGCCTGTGGTTTAAGACTGGAAACCACGTCGTCAATCAACCCGGCCAGGAAGAAGTTCCCCGGCCGGATCTTCTCCATTCCGGACTCAATCCGGGATAACTCCAGGATGTCGTTGATCAGTTCCAGCAACTGTTTCCCGTTCCTCGAGATGATCCCCAGGTAACTATATTCTTCTTCTGCAATCGCCGTTTTAAGCCGGCGTGCCAATACCCCGGTTAAGGCCAGAATGGAATTCAGTGGCGTCCTGAGTTCATGGCTCATCCGGGCCAGGAACTTATTTTTTGTTTTCACGGCATCATCCAACTGATGCTTCTGCATCTCCAGTTCGATGTTCTGTTCGTTCAACTCATCCTTTTGCTGAGTCAACTCTGTTTGCTGTGACTCAAGCTCAAAGTTTTGCTGCTCCAGGCGAGAGAGGAATTCCTCCAGTTTCCCAAAGGCAACCACCCCGTTGATCCGCGCTGTCATTGTCAGGTAAATGGCATGAAGGAGGTCTATGGCAGCCTGGGTATAATTCCTCAGGCTGGAGAGGGAGATCATCGCTACTACTTCCTTCCCTGACAGAACAGGGATGGTCACAATTTCACGCGGAATAAATTCTCCGGTAACAGTTGAAAAAACAAAACGGGAATCCTTCGGGATCTTTTTGATGTGGCATATTTTTTTTGTTGAAAGTACCGCTCCGAATTCCCCTTCGTTATCACTGGCCGAAAAGGAAATCCAACCCTTTGCGCTCAATCCGATGGAGGCAAAATGAACATATTCACTTCTATCTTCGTTCAACAGGTAAATTGCTGCAACCTGTGAATTGGTTTTCTCCATTAGCGCCTTCATCAATTCATTACAGAAATCTTTCAGATTCTCTTCCTGTAACATCACTTGTGATAAGGAGAGTACCTGTTCCTTGTGGATAACATCTCCACTAATGGTTTCGGCGAGGGAATTGAAAGCCGAGGCAAGCTGCCCGAACTCGTTGTTCCCCACATATCTGCTTCTGGCGTCAAGGTTTCCTTCTCCAAATGATTTTGTTGCTATAAGCAGATCGGAAAGGGGATGGCGGATCCCTCTTAGCAGGAAATAACTGATGCCCAGTATAACGAGGAGAATCACTCCCAACAGGATCCCCAGCCTGAGCGAAAGCTTTTTCTGGTGGGTTAACGCATCCTGGTAAAATTGATCTCCCCGGGCAATCTGGAATTTACTCACTTTTTGAAACGCGGTCATCATCCTGTCGATAAAACTTCCCTGTATTCCGGTGATTTTCGCACGGTTCTCCGCCTCTTCTACTTTCCCCTCACGAAGCAGCCGGTATGTTTCGGCACGAATCGTCCGCCATTGGACAAATAAAGCATAGCAGGAATCAATATCATCCACAGGCCCGAGGTACTGTTTGTACAAGATTTCAAAATACCTGGCCGCACTGGCATCGTGCTCATCAATAGTGAGAATGAGTTTCTCGCGTTCTTTGCTGTCTTCGACTAAAAAGAGTTCTTTCATCTCCAGTGCGATATTCAGGATATCGACGCGAATCTCTTCTATAGAACGCCTCACCTGCAGCGGGTGCTGGTACATGCCTTCTGTCTCCTCCCATAATAGTGCAGCATGGTACCAGGCAACAGCGCCCAGGATCCCAACCAGCACCACAATGATCCCGAGTCCGTATTTGAATTGACTGCTGATCTTCAGGTCGTTTATCTTCATAGGATTGTGATATGATATAGTTCATTCAATCGTTTACTACAATTATCCTCTTCGGAAGACCGATGAGGGGTACTCCATCAAGGTAAGTTCTGTCTTTTGGATAATCTCCCGCTCAACTTCTCCTGTAACCAGCAAACCCCTCCTTGAGAGGGACCCGACCAGTTTTTCAAGGATCACTTTTCTGGCTTCCGGGGCATAATAAAAAAGCACATTGCAACAGAATACCATGTCAAAATCGCCGTATATTCCTGATGGCGGACTTTTTCGTTCAGGATCGAGCAGATCGTATTGAGAGAATTCTATGTGTTTTTTCAAATCAGGGACGACCGAATAAAAGCCACCGCTGAGAGTTACATACCTATCCAGAAAATGCAAAGGCACATTTTTTAAACTGTGGGGGCTGAAGGATCCCCGCTTCGCAGTTTTCAATGATTTTTCAACGGTATCTGTGGCAAATATCTGAAAAGTTACCGGGGTTTTCGATTTTGTGATCAGTTCGCCAAGTATCATTGCGATTGAATAGGGTTCCTGTCCTCCGGCGCATCCGGCCGACCAGATCCGGATATTTTTATTTTTTGCAGACAATTTCCGGTTCAGAAAGTCTGGAAGAATTACCTGCTCCAGCAAAGCAAAAGTGACAGGATTCCTGAAAAATTCGCTGTAGTCAACATTCAATGAGTCAGCGAGTTCCTGCATCCTCCCGGGAGAGTTTTTAATAAATTCACAATAGGTGTTTAAATCAGGAAGATCGTTTGCTTCCATTTGTTTCCCGATTGTACGTTGCAGGAAGGATCGTTCATAGATAGAAAGATCTCTTCCTGAAAGCTGAAAAACAAGATCGGTGATAGGTTTGAGGGTTAACATTGGCTGTAAGGTCACGAGGTCATTAAGTCAATTAGGTCATCAGGGGATTGGTTCTTCGACGATCTTGTATTTTTCTGTTTC
>JAFGNY010000349.1 GCA_016926765.1 Bacteroidales bacterium
AACTGGCTGGGGAACGGATCGTCGAAACGGCTGACGGTTTTACTGACCGGCCTTTCTCTTCCGGAGAGATAAACGCAACAAGAGAAGAACTACTTGGATTCTCAAGGTTCATGGAAGGGAAATATATAACCAGGGTATTTCATGCTGATCAGGCGATCCATTTCACATTCTCCCTGAACCGAAGCCTGCTAACTGTATCCAATCCCAGGGAGGTTAGTCATGTCTTCATTATGGAAAACGGGTCTCTGTCGGTCTTTATCACCGAAGCCGATTATCGTCAGTACCGTAAAACATACAACTTCAACCATCTCTGTGAATCCTTGGGAGCCGTGTTCAAACGGTTTTTTGAGTATTACAGGCAGGGACTGGAAGGCCGGATCGTCATGGAATTAAAAGCGTCAAGATAACGTTTCAACATAGATTTCACCATGAACAATTCATTACTCAAGTCACAGATCAACTGGAATGTCTGGCTTCCTCCCCTGGCCTTCCTCGTATTTCTGATTTTGGAAAAAGAGCTCTTCGGAACATACTTCTCATCCTGGATCTACGGGCTCGTATTGTTTTTTTATGGCATCCTGTATTCACTGCGCTACAGGCTCTGGCATCCTGCAGTGATTTTGTGCCTGGCAGGGATCACGCTCTGGCATTACACGCTGGCAGCACACTTCAATGCCTGTCTCAGCATGCTGCACCAGATGGGAATCCCAGTCGATCCGATAGCGGTTAAAAGCCCCTTTCACATGGGCCTGTGGTTTGTCAACCTGCTGATCTTCCTGGTCACACTCCCTCTCTTCGGACCTGTTCCGGCAAAGGCATTTAAACTTGAACTTTCGGCGAAAAAGCTCTTCAGGATGGCAGCAACCACCGTTTCCTCAACATCGGACGGATTTACTTCACGCCCTCTTCATGCAGGAAAAACGGAATTCTCAAAAGAACAGCTGACTGGGTTTGCCCTGTATCTTTCAGGGCAGACGGTTGTGTTTCCCGTTTTTACCGATTCAGGTATCTATCTTACCTTTTCGATGGGTAAAAGTCCGCTGTCGGGAACCGATCCTTCAGCCTTCAGTTACCTGTTGTTCGATCCTGCGGGAAACATCAGCGTGAATATCTCAGAACGCGATTACAGGCAGTTCAGGAAAACTTACTCTTTTGACCGTCTATGTGAGTCGCTGGGAGACGTTTTCAAGCGGTTTCTCCTATATTATTCATCCGCGCAGGAATCCAAAATCCTTACTGAGTTGGCAGCATCAAAAGAATACAAATCATAGAATGAACGCAAAATTGATTTTTTACTCGTCGTGGAGAAAACCCGACAGTAAAAGAATCTAAAAAAGAGACCAATGAAAACGTTACAAATTTTTATCTGTAGCCTCCTGCTTGTATTCATTCTTCCCACATGCGCAAGCGGACAGGAAAAACAAACTGTCGGGGAGGAAGAAAGAACATATTATTATGGTGTTGAGATCAGTGACGTTCTCTGTGGATATGCCGAAGTGACTTCTTTGCCAGAGATGAAAGATGGCCGTGAAATCCTGAGACAGGAGGGAATTGTCACTGTAAAGCTCTCCGTTTTGGGAGGAGGAGTGGATTTGATCATCGAAACCCTCTATTTCACGGATCCGGCAACGGAACAATTTACCTATAACACAACTACCATCATACAGGGAGAAACCCGGATGGATTTTACATCGGTATTGAATAATGACAGCATTCTATTTACATCGACTTCGGGAAACGACAGGAAATCAATTCCGGTCACTCCAAACCTTATCCTGGAGGGACCGCTAACCACTATCCATCTCGTTAAGGATTTCATCAAAGGGGGAAGTGAGGAAAAAACGTATAAAGTCTATGATCCTGCGAGAGGCGTGGTAGTTGAGAAAACATACACCCGGGAAGAAGATGAAGAGCTGCTTCTGGCAGGCAATACTTACAACTGCATGGTTTTAAATGAATTTAATCCTGCCATTGGAATCTCAATAAAACAGTGGTATGACCTGGGTACCGGACTAAACATTCAGACACTTATCGCAAACAGAAGAATATTCCTGTCGGATCCGTCGGTGGTTAAAAACATCACCACCGCCAACCTCGACGATATGTTGTTCGCTAAAGTAAATACCAAGATTTCAGATTTACATAACATCGCCTACATGAAGGTTAAAGCGAAGATCAATTCGGCAGGAGAGAAAATCACTCCTGAAAGCCTCAGTCATAATGGACAATCCTTTACGGGAACCGTTAACGAAAACCTGATTGACGGGATCTTTGAAACGGCCACCAGGAAGTACGACGGTAAACATGTCCCCCCCTTCCCTCCTGACTTTTCAGGAGATCCTGACCTGGTGGTTTACCTGAAACCGGAGAACCTGATCGAGTCAAACAACCCAATCCTGATGGATAAATCCAGAGAGATCACAAACGGGTCCGCTGATTCGTGGGAAGCCGTCAGGCGGCTCAGCAAATGGGTTGCCGAAAACATAGAAGGGGCAGTCCCGGGAGGCACATCCGCAATCAATACTTATAAAACCCGCCAGGGAGAGTGCGGTTCGCATTCAAGGTTGCTTACAGCCTTCTGCAGGGCCGTGGGAATCCCCGCCCGCCTCTCTGTCGGCTGCATGTACTCTTCCCTCTATGGGGGGAGTTTCGGACAGCATGCCTGGACGGAAGTGTGGATGGGTGAGGCTGGCTGGATCCCCGTGGATGCTACGGCTTTTGAGATCGACTTCATCGATGCAGGACATATCCGGTTGGGAGAAAAAACCTCCTTCAACCCTGAAGAGATGGAGATTCTGGAATACCGGATGACAGGAGGAGAGACAGAGCAGGCGAATCAAGCAGTTCCGGTAGATTATCAGCCATACCTTGGAAAATACACCGACCTGGAACGAAACAGGACCTTCACAGCTTTGTACCAGAACAATACACTGGCTGTAGATATTCCGGGACAAATGGCGATGGTATTGAATGAACCGGGAGAGGATGGAAGATGGTACCCGCAAATCACCCGGCAACTCTACTTCTTATTTCCTAAGTCCACTGTTGGAACCATCGAAACAATGATTGTCACCCAGGTGGTCCCCATTCCCAAAAAACAAGACAATGACAGCCTGGCAATGGAGTCACCTGAGAATCTGAAACCGCTGGTCGGCACCTACTCTGTCCCCCAGGCAAATATCACACTGGATGTGACTGCGGAAAATGAAATGCTCTCGATCCCCGACCTGATCGGCCGGACCAAGAACCGGATCATCCTGAAACGATCAGGGGATTCCTGGAACAGTGAAAACGGCCAATACAGTGTGAAATTTGAGACGAACGAAACCGGAGAGGTTACCCGTATGGTCACCTCTATCTCCTTCACCTTTACAAAAGGAGAACCTGCTGCAAACATCCTGGAGAAGGTAATCGAAGAGGAGGGCATTGAAACGGGTCTCAAACGCTATGCAGAGATGAGAGATACCAACCGCGGTGAATACATTTTCTCGGAAAAGTTGCTGAATGCGCTGGGTTACAAACTCCTCAACCAGGAAAAAGTTGACGATGCCATTGAAGTCTTCAAGTTGAATACTCAGGACCATCCTGATTCCTTCAACGTTTACGATAGTCTCGGTGAAGCCTATATGAAAAACGGCGATACGGATCTGGCAATAAAAAATTATAAAAAATCTCTCGAACTGAACCCGGATAACGAGAACGGGAAAAAAATGCTTGAACAACTTCAATCAGGCCAGTAACCACCCTTCAATTCCCCTTCATGAAAAAATCAGCAATCACTGGGTTCCTTCTCCTGTCATTCACTTCCTGCTGGTTTGTTTCCTGTACCCAGTCAGGCAAGCCAACGGTTGAAAAGGTTTTGAGAACCGGCACCAAGAGGTATTATGCTCTTGAAATCAACGGCCAGTTGTGCGGGTTTAAGGAGGTGATGTGCGACAGGGTTCTGACAAACCGGGGAGAGAATGAACGGCTGAAGGAAACTCTGCATCTCCGGATGAACCTCATGCGCAAACAGATCTTCACCAAAGGGGTTATTGAATGGTTCTATGACACAACCATGCAACACCTGGTTTACAGCAATATATCCATCGACCAGGGGAACATGAAGATCCGGAAATGTCTGGAGGTGCATGGCGATACAGTAAGGATGTTTTCATCCCCCGGAGATCAGGATCAGGTCATTGTTCTCAGTCCAACAACCCGCTTTGAAAACGATCTTTACCGCAACTATCTGTTGGCCGAATTTTCCCGTGATACCCTGAACCCGTTCGATGGATTGGTCTTCAATGAAATGAAAGGCACATCCGACGAAAAGACTTACCGCTGGATTGAAAGGGATACACTTTGGCTGGCCGGTAAACCGTTCAATACCATTCATTTGGAGGAGAGCAACTATACATCCGGAGAGGAGAGTGATCTATGGATAGATGAGGTATCCGGATTGATTGTCCAGAACATTCTGAACACCAGTAATTTCAAATCCTACTTGGCTGATTTTAGCATAATGAGCCAACTCACCTCTGTCACAATGGATGATCTCTTATTTTACCGTGTGGATAAAATCATCCCCGATTTCAGGAGTCTATCCCGGATGAAAATCAGGGCCGTCATCAACTCTTCAGGAAAAGTTCTCACCGAGGCCAGCCTGAATTATCCCGGACAACAATTCACCGGTAGCGTTCAACGGAATGTCATCGATGGCGTATTTGAGATCAGCCAGCCCCATTATGAAGGCCTGAACGCTCCCGGGTTTCCTTATGATCATCCCTTGGATTCAGTCCTGCAGAAATACCTTGACCCTGAATTCCTGATAGAGTCGGATGACCCGAAGATAAAAAATAAAGCAGAATCTATTCTTGAGGATGGTCCTACAGACTCATGGGATGCCGTGAAAAAACTCAGCCACTGGGTGGGAACAGAGATCAAGGGAGCTATTCCTGGCGGAGGTTCCGCTATCGGAACCCTTGATCAGAAAGCCGGAGAGTGTGGCGGACATTCACGGCTTCTTGCCGCATTCTGCCGTTCTGTAGGAATTCCGGCAAGGTTATCCATTGGATGCATGTATGTACCTGACAACGGAGGTTTCTTCGGTCAGCATGCCTGGACGGAGGTTTACATGGGCGATGCCGGTTGGGTCCCGGTCGATGCCACGATCCATGAATTTGACTACATCGACTCGGGACACATTCGCCTCGGAGAATCCACCTCATTTCATCCGAAGGAGATTGAGGTCCTGGATTGGGAGACTGAAACCGGGAAGAGATCAAAAGCATCAGATTCCTGCATTGATTCATTGATTCATTGATTAACTATGGACTTCTTTCGAAAAGTAAAATCCCGCGAGTTACCGGCTGAAGCCATTCTCTGGCTGATTATGGCCCCATTGCTCCTGATTGTCTTTTTCCTGTTCGGATTCGGCGCTCTTCTTATTCTGCCGATCGGACTGGTATATGGTATCACCACCCTTATTCTTTTTATCCGGTCATGGAATTGGGGCTACCTGGTGCAGGGGCTTTTCTTCCTCACTCTTGGAGCCCTTGCTGTCGCACTGGTTTTTAAGAATCATATTCATTCGGCATGGTCAATCTCTCTGGCAATCGTTTCCGTATCTCTTCTGTTGATCATGATCTTTCTGGGCTTCAACAGGAATCTGAAGTGGTGGTCTTATGAGATCCTGGAGATGGCCGCTTTACCGGTGGATGATGTGCAGGAGGGATTTACCAACCGGCCCATGCATGTCGGACAAATCAACTGTTCAAGGCAAGAGCTCATCCGGTTTGCCCGGTTCCTCAGTCGGAACCTTATCGCCATTCCAGTGGTCGAGGCCGACAAGGTAGTTTTCCTGATCGCCCACACGCGATTCAAACTGATCACTCCCAATCACCAGTATGCCAGTGAGACCTATGTCTGCATCCATACAACGGGCAACGTAACAGCCAATATCTCCTTGGAAGACTATCAGAAATTCAAGAACACTTACGCGTTTGACCAGCTTTGCCACCATCTTGGAGTGATGTTTATCAGGTTCTATCAGGCTTTCAGGGAAGGCAAAAAAGAAACTATCCTGGAG
>JAFGNY010000350.1 GCA_016926765.1 Bacteroidales bacterium
AGGAGCACCGCGAAATGCTGAAATCTGATATCATCCTGGTTTCCGATACGGGCATGATCTCCATGGATTGTCCTTCAGTCACTGTCGGCCTTCGGGGGTTAGCCTATATGCAGGTAGAGCTGACCGGTCCCGATCACGACCTTCATTCAGGGATTTATGGAGGCGCTGTGGCGAATCCGGCTAACGTGCTTACCAAGATGATCGCTTCGCTGACGGATAATGATGGCAGAATTACCATTCCCGGGTTTTACGATGACGTCAAGGTGATCAGCAATCAGGAACGGGAACTGATGGCTAAAGCGCCGTTTGATGAACAGGAATACAAAAGTGGAATTGACGTTGCCGAGCTGAGCGGTGAGAAAGGATATACTACGAGAGAGCGGACCGGAATCCGTCCTTCTTTGGATGTGAATGGCATCTGGGGAGGTTATACCGGAGAAGGGTCTAAAACGGTTCTCCCTTCAAAGGCTTATGCAAAAATCTCGATGCGGCTTGTCCCGGATCAGGATCACCACAAGATCTCCCAACTTTTTGAAAAGCATTTTCTCTCCATTGCCCCTCCTTCAGTTAACGTAAAGGTAAGAGCGTTGCATGGCGGGCAGGCCTATGTCTCTCCGATTGATACGGCCGGTTATCTGGCAGCAAGCAAAGCCATGGAAACTACTTTTGGGAAGATCCCTGTACCGGTCAGAAGCGGAGGGAGTATCCCGATCATCACTACCTTTGAGCAGGTGCTGGGTGTTAAATCCATCCTGATGGGATTTGGACTGGAGGCCGATGCCATCCACTCCCCTAACGAGAATTACCCTCTCGAAAATTTCTTCAAAGGAATTGAAACCATTCCTTATTTTTTCAAGTATTTCACAGAATTGTCGAAATAACCGGCTGTGATCTCCGGTCAGTTTGACCGCTCCGACCTGAATACCTCCTGCCCTTTGTCGAGGAAGTCGATAAAGCCCTGTATGTTGGTGTCGAACCCGCGGGATGGGATCAATACCTTGCCAGCAGTATCAAGGATCACGTAATAGGGCTGGGCATTGACATTGAACCGGGAGATCTCAAAATCGACATTTTTCCTTCCGATGGTCTTTTTCACTTTCCCGTCGACGGTTGAGGTGATCCATTCCGACTCGGGGAGTTCGGTCTGTTCATCCACATAAAGAGCTGCGATGATGTAATCTTCGCGGAGTCGTTTCATCACCTCCGGATCGGGCCATACCGTGCGTTCCATCACTTTGCAGTTCACACACCCATGACCGGTAAAATCAATCAGAACAGGTTTGTTCTGCTGCTTTGCGCAAGCCAGGGCCTGGTTGTAATCGAAATATCCCTGCAGGCCATGAGCCATCTTCAGCTGATCTCCGTATTTCGGCTGATCGCATAAATACCAGGCCTCTTCCGGGGAGGTTCCGTTTCCCCTGTTCTCCTGGATGATATCAACGAGGTTAAAGGATGACTCGGCAGGAAGGAACGCGGAGACACTTTTTAATGGTGCTCCGATCATTCCGGGGAGCAGGTAAATGACAAAGGTAAAGGTGGCAATGATCAGGAGTAACCGTGGCACACCGATGTGCGGGACATCACTGTCGTGCGAGAATTTTATCTTTCCCATCAGGTAGAGGCCCATCAGGGTGAATAGTACGATCCATATTGCAATGTAGATTTCCCTCGTAATGCCGAGACCCAGTACCTGGTTGGGAACCAACAGGAATTTCATACCCAGGGCCAGGATGATAAATCCCAGGACGACTTTCACGGAATTCAGCCATCCACCCGATTTCGGCATCTTACTCAGCAACGAGGGGAAGAAAGCGAGGATGGTGAAGGGGAGGGCAAACGCCAGCGAAAATCCAAACATCCCGATAGTAGGTTTGAGGATGTTTCCCGATGAAGCTTCCACCAGGATTCCTCCGATAAAGGGAGCGGTACAGGAGAAAGAGACAAGCACCAGGGTGAGCGCCATGAAGAAGGTGCCGATTAACCCGCCCTTGTCGACCTGCTGGTCCGACTTGTTCGTTAGTTTGGCAGGCAGGACGATCTCGAAGAGTCCGAAGAAAGAAGCAGCAAATGCCGTGAAAAGCAGGAAGAAGATAACGTTGGTGATCCAGTTGGCGCTGATATTCTTGATGGAGTCAGAGCCGAAAAGTACTGTTACCAGCACACCAATAAACGTATAAATTACAATGATCGAAAGTCCGTAGAAAAGCGCGTTTGCTCTGGCTCCGGCTTTGCTTTTGCTGCTGCTCATAAAAAAGGTCACCGTCATAGGGATCATTGGATAGACACAGGGGGTGAGGGCTCCGGCAAATCCGGCGAGCAGGGCAACGACGAAAAATACCCACATGGAGCTGCTCTCTTCTGTGGAAGATTCTACTGGAGGTTCTGCTACCGTGGGAGTGGCTGACTGAGGTTCTGCAGCCTCATGCATCGTGACGCTGTCGCTGACAGGTTCGGTGGTTGCAACCACCGCTATCACCGGTGTCGTCTGCTTACTTATTGCTTCATTTCCGGCGGCATCCAGTTTGAAAGTCATATCGACGCCCGTAGGAGGGAGGCACTGATGGTCATCACAGCACATATACTCAAGCTCGCCGCCGATGGTAAAGGCATTCTTTGTAAGGATCTTAATTTTTTGAGCAAACACAACAGTTCCATCAAAAAACCTGAGGATCATCTCAAAATTGGGATCATACTCTTCAATCGCTTTCGGCTCAGAAGTTTCGCCCATGAGTGAGTAATCTTTGCTCTCGTTGAATTTGAAGACTGTTGGCAGCGGCCCGCCCGAAGGCAGGTGCTGTGAGTAAAGATGCCAGCCCTTGTCTATTTTTGCTATCATCATCAGAGTAGCTTCATCCTGACCGGATCGTTTGGTTTTAAACGACCATTGTACCGGGTCGAGAACCTGGCTGAATGAGAATAATGGAATTAACAACAGGATCAATCCTGAAATTGCGCTCCGCTTCATCTGTTTTTTCTTCATATTTTTAGATGTACAAAGGTAGATGTTTTATTTATATCTTGGGAAGGTAATCTAC
>JAFGNY010000351.1 GCA_016926765.1 Bacteroidales bacterium
ATAGGGGATTCTTAGCGATGCCCGGAAGTACAAAACAGCAGAGCCGCAATTATATTGCGGCTCTGCATGCAAAAATCAGTAAATTTATCCAGATGAAAAAAGTACGATGTATCGTTTACAAAAGTAGTCCTGATTGAACAGAATAAGTGTTAAGGAATACTAAGAATCGTTAAAAAATGTTAAAAACCCCTTGTTGTAATTTCCCTTACATTTGTAAGAAGAAATGAAACGGAACGTACTCATCGGGATTATCATCATCATGACCATTGCCCTGATCGGGTTGCTTGGCATTCAACTCTACTGGATACGCAGCGCTTCTTCGGTGAAGGAGTCCAGCTTCAGAAGAAGTGTGAATGAAGCAATGGCGAAGGTGGTTTACAAACTTGAGCGGCTGGAAAAGAGGAGGGCTGCCGAGATCAATCCATTTCC
Organism: Bacteroidales bacterium; assembly: GCA_016926765.1. Classification (GTDB taxonomy): domain Bacteria; phylum Bacteroidota; class Bacteroidia; order Bacteroidales; family FEN-979; genus QYOJ01. The sequence goes on from JAFGNY010000351.1 coordinate 430, forward strand.
AGGAATGCTGAACTTCACGAAACATCTCGACTTTTCCCTCTTTATCACGCCGTATGAACTGGATTCCCTGATCTCACTGGAACTCAACCTCCGGGGGATTGATACACGTTTTCTGTTCGGGATCTATCAACCCGAATACGATCTTTTCGTCATGGAAAAATCAACCGATTACCGGAAACAGATGATCCAGATAGGTTATGCATACCCGTTATTCTCAGCCGACATGTTCACAACTCCGGAATACCTGCTGATCTATTTCCCCTATGAGAGGCAATTCCTGCTGACTGAGTTGTGGGGAATGCTCCTGATCTCGATTGTCCTGATCGTGGTGATTATCTACACCTTCTCCTATACCATCACTATCCTGGTCAGGCAAAAGAAGATTTCAGATATGAAGAGCGACTTCATCAATAACATGACGCATGAGTTCAAAACACCGATCTCCACGATTTCACTTGCCTGCGAAGCGCTGGGAGACAAAGACCTTGAAGGATTGAAAGACTCTTATGATACGTATATCGGGATGATCAAGGAAGAAAACAGCCGGCTTTCCATTCTTTCGGAACGGATCCTTCAGGCTGCAGTGTTGGAAAAGGGAGAGATGAAAATGCATCTCGAACGGATCGACCTGCACTCCATTATCAGGGATGTGATCAAGAGTATCCGGATCCAGGTTGAAATCAAGGACGGGGAGATTCACACCAATCTCAGGGCAAAACCCTCTATACTGGAAGGAGACCGGGTGCACCTGACAAATCTGGTTTACAACCTCCTGGATAACGCAACAAAATACACCCCCCGTAAACCGGAGATCCGGGTCACAACAGAAAATAGCACCCACGGAATTACGTTATCAGTATATGATAACGGGACCGGCATCAGCAAGCAGGAGCAAAAAAAGATCTTTGACAAGCTCTACCGGATTCCGACGGGAAATATTCACAACGTGCGTGGGTTTGGACTGGGGCTCAGTTATGTCAAGGCCATCGTGGGAGTTCACCGGGGGAAGATCACCGTGGAAAGTGAAATCAACAAAGGCAGCGTTTTCAGGATCTATCTTCCTTATAAACAAGCTGATTAGACACTATGGAAAAAAAAACAATTCATCTCCTGCTGGCAGAAGATGACCGGAATCTCGGGAATCTTCTGAAAAATTACCTTGATGCCAAAGGGTATCAGACAACACTTTGTCACAACGGGCAGGAGGCTATCGATGCTTTCTCAAAACAACCGGTTGATTTCTGTATCCTGGATATCATGATGCCGGTGAAGGACGGCTTTACCGTAGCCAAAGAAATCCGGTTGCGGGACAAAAAGACGCCGATCCTCTTTTTAACGGCAAAGTCGATGCAGGAGGATAAACTGAAAGGGTTTGAGATAGGAGGTGACGACTACCTTACCAAACCCTTCAGTATGGAAGAACTCCTGGTACGCATGCAAGCGATCCTCCGGAGACTCGAAGATCACCCGAAACCCAGTCAGGACGAGACAACATTTGCCATCGGAGCCTATACATTTGACGTACACCGGCAAACCCTCCGGTTTGGTAAAAACGAACAGAAACTCACTTCAAAAGAGACCGGTCTTCTTAAACTGTTGTGTACACATGTCAATGATGTGCTCACCCGTTCTGAAGCCCTCACTGAGATTTGGAACAACGACAGCTATTTCAATGCACGAAGTATGGATGTGTATATTGTAAAACTGAGAAAATACCTGAAACAGGATCCAACCGTCGGACTGATTAACGTCCATGGTGTAGGTTTCAAACTGGTAACCAACACATGAACAGAAATCCCTCGCTCTACCTCGTCCCAACCCCCATCGGGAACCTCGAAGATATCACCCTGAGAGCCATCCGCGTGCTGAAAGAGGTCGATTTCATCCTTTCAGAAGATACGCGCCAGACGGGGATCCTTCTGAAACATTTCGGGATCAGGAATTCCCTGGTATCACACCACCAGTTCAATGAACACAAATCCATCGAATCCATTATCAGCCGGCTGAAAGCAGGCGAGGTGGCAGCTCTGGTGAGTGATGCCGGAACCCCCGGCATTTCTGATCCCGGATTTCTTCTTGTGAGAGCCTGCTTGCAGGAAGAATTGGATGTGGAGTCCCTCCCCGGCCCAACTGCCCTGATCCCTGCCCTTGTAAATTCGGGTTTGCCCTGTGAAAGCTTTTTGTTTGTAGGATTTCTGCCCCATAAAAAAGGAAGGGCAGGTAAGCTGAAAGAACTTTCTTCCAGCCCGTATACCCTGGTCTTTTATGAATCCCCCTTCAGATTGAGTAAATTAATTGCTCAACTGATGGAATCCATGGGACCCGACCGCCGGGCATCTGTATCACGGGAACTGACTAAGATATATGAAGAGACGTTGAGAGGAACGCTGCAGGAGTTATCAGAGCAGTTTGCAGAAAAAGATGTAAAAGGAGAAATTGTGTTAGTGGTTGAAGGCGCCCGTTAATCCGGTCCGGCATTTCTTTCCCCATTCCCCATGCTTGGTTCCTCATTCCTTATTTCCGTTATTCTGCCACCTTGTCCGGCTCTTGATTTCGAATGAAGAGTAATTTTTCAGATCCCCTTCGTGGGGATCTACCTGTTCCACCTTTGCCCCAAGCGGACCCCGATGGCACCAGGCAAGAAATTTTTCCAGGGCTTCCTCCTCCCCTTCTGCCTCAATGTAAACCGTGTTGTCATCCTGGTTCATGACGATACCTGAAACACCGTATTTATAAGCGGCTTCCATGGTACGGAACCGGAATCCGACCCGCTGTACACGCCCTTTGATAATGATGTTCAGATGCTTCATGATTCACTTGGTGGATTAGGGAGTTCTTCCGATCCCATACTCTTTCCTGAAGTATGATAGCTGCCATGCCGCCGGCTCTTCCGGAAGGCGTTCTGAACCATCCTGTAGACAAGCGACAGAACAATGAAGAGGGATCCGGTAGCAAAAAGCAACAGGACACGGGTGATCATAGAGAGGCTCTTCATGTCAAAATAGATCAGCTTAAAAGCAGCCAGTAACAGAACAATCAATGCCAGCGTACGGCCAAACCGTTTCTGCCGGATAAAACCCCAGACCAGAATAACTGCTCCGCTTACAAAGAGAACCAGGGTGGCAGGAAGTCTTAACAGCCTGGTTTCGATCTCATTCACTTCAAGTTGTGAAGTGGCATTGATGGCAGCACCTGTAAATACCAGCTCTGAAACGAGGATATCCAACACCATCACAATGGCATAGATGAGAAATATCCTCTTCGCCAGGGTACTGCCTTTGAATGCTTTGCCCGCATACTTCAGCACGATAGAAAGATAGACCAGAAAGAGTGCTGCCGGCATATAGTGTAATGGGAATATGGCTAGTCCCACCGGCACTTCCCTGACATAAAGACCCAGTATCGTTTCCGTTTTTAACGTCAACAAAGAAGGATAGATGAAGGTAAGTATAACAGATACCAGGATGGCGACAGGGAGAAAAGAGGAGCGTTGAGCAGCCAACCACGGGATTGCAATGATGAAGAAGAGGCAGTGGTAGGAGAACCAACTGATCAATGCCACTTCTCCAGAGCCGCAGATTACCATGCAACTATATTGCCAGAGATAGAAAAGTCCGAAATAAAGACCTGTCAGAAAAATACCTTTCAGCAGAACCAGGTAGCGCTTTCTGTCAAACCATTTCCTGGAATAACTGATCTCCAGTTTCCTGAGCTGGATCCGGTCGAGGAAAGCGACCAGCGCAATAAACAGGCCAGCAATCAGTCCCCGGTAAAACAAAGCCTGGTTCCCGGCCAGTCCGCCCGCAAACGCAGCAGGAATGTAGCTGAAAACCAGGTCTTTTAAAAAGACCAGCATCATCACACCTACAAGGACCAACCCAATGATGATTGAAGGCTGATCTTTAGTTTGCCGTGAAAAAAACAGTGAGAGCATGGAGATACTTCCGGCCAGCAGGATCAGTTTACTTGTCCAAAAAAGAAGCGGCAACAGCAGGCTGATCAGAACCAGGGCCGATGCCAGGAACGGCCTCTTCCGGAAAGGCTGATGGAAGTATTCCATGGCAAGAAGCGAAAGGGAATAACCAACCGTTAGTGCAAGTGCAAAGAAAAAAAGAGGTTGCTTCCCATAAAACTTTAAAAGGGTAGCTATGACAAGAATAAAATAAAACCCAACATTGAAGGCGATAACGGAAACCTCGATATAATGACTCAGTACCTTATGTCCGGCAAATCCTCTGAATAACTGAATCAAATGGAAAGAGAGAAAGATCAGGGACGAAAAGACAAAGAATTCGGGAAGCTGGTCGCGCTGACCATTGATCATCAGTTTCAGCAACCACCAAAGGGAGAAGAGCCCCCAGGTGAAGAAAAAATGTATCCGGAGGCCATTATGACTCAGGTGGTGACCAAAAAAATAGAGACCAACCGAGATGAGGATCAGCAGGGAAAAATAGAGCTCAACCTGCCATCCGAAGTTGCGTATCATGGCAAGGAGAGCGATGAATACCAGGAATACAGAGATCATCTGAAATTCAGGTCTTCTGCGCCAGCGGGACAGCAACTGCAAAACCAGCCACCCCGCCATCAGGGCAAAGATGATTAGGCACATCGGGAAGGTAATTGGAGTGGCAGAGGGGCTTTCAGGCGCAATGGTCTCTCCGCTCACCCGGGATGCAGCTTCACTCTGCTTGACGATCAGCTCTTTGGGAGAGATGAGTTTTCTGGCCACTTTAAAAATTGTATCAGCTGAATTGGCAGCAAACCAGAGACTACCGGCCAGGAAGAGGATCCCAATGAGCCGCAGCAGCTGTTTAGAAAAGACCGTTTCCATGTTTTTAAGAGAGAATCCATCTCGTTGTGCAGAGGAACGTCGCTTTTTATGCGTATGGCCGGCTGGAGGCATCATGATAAAATTGAAGACAAATCTATCGATTTTTTTACCTTTAGGGAAAATATTCCTGATCTTATGTGCGGACGTTATTCCTTTGCCATTGATGATGAGCTGATTAAAGAACGTTTTGGCATTTCGGTACGGTCAGCTATCTACAAAGCCCGGTACAATTGTGCACCTTCCCAGGAACTTGCTGTCATCAGCAATGACCATCCACGTGAAGTTCAGTTTTTTCGCTGGGGCCTGATCCCATTCTGGGCAAAAGATGCCTCTATCGGGAACAAGCTGATCAACGCCAAAGCCGAAACTATCGCTGAAAAGCCTTCATTTAAAAATGCGTTCAGAAGGAGACGTTGTCTCGTTCCTGCCGACGGATTTTATGAATGGAAAAAGAATGCCACCAAAACGCCTTACCGTATTGTGCTGAAAAGTGGCGCTCCCTTCGCGATGGCTGGCATCTGGGAGAGATGGAACAACGGGGAAGGAGAGCTGATTCACTCCTTTTCCATCATCACCACCGAACCCAACACGATGATGTCCCCCATTCATAACAGGATGCCGGCAATCCTGCTGCAGGAAGATGAAAAGAGATGGCTGGAGGAAACCAGTGAAACCGCCTTACTGGAACTTCTGAAACCTTACCCTGCTGACCAGATGAAAGCATTCCCGGTATCGAAAATGGTGAACTCGCCGAAGAACGACACGCCGGAAGTAGCTTTACCGATCTACGATTGATTCGATTTACGATGGATACCAGATACCGGATAACCCCTCCCCGGCTCTAATCACTATTCCCTGATCCCTATTCGCTATTCGCTAATCCTTATCCGCTGACCATCAGGTTACAGCCACGGAGGTCACTGTAGTCAAACCGCCCGAGCACTTCAAAAGATCCGTCGCTGTGTAGCCGCCCCAGGTCCTGGGTAGCCAGGAAGGGACAGGAGTACCAGTTGGCCAGGTCGATGATGCTGATTCCGCCGGTTTTGCCTTCCCTGGTCCAGGAGAGTGGGTCATTGGGATCGCGGATCAGGACCTTCATCCATGGCGGGGTATGAAACCTGCCTTCACCTGTCGAAAAGGCCTGCGAAAGCAATTCCGACATGCTGTATTCCGAGTGGATTTCGCTGACCGAAAAGGCCTTTTTCAGGATGCTGTGAACCTCTTCCCTGACCAACTCTTTTCGCGTTCCCTTCATCCCTCCCGTCTCCATGATGATCGCCCCGGAAAGGGGCTGAGGATAGCGTTCGGCGAAGTCGAGAAGCGCATAGGTGAGACCGATCAGCAGAATAGTTGGCAGTTGGCAGTTGGCAGTTGGCAATTTGTAATCTGGCATTGCCGACTGAGGACTGAGGACTGCAGACTGAAGCAGCTCAGCCAGCCTCTCCGGCTCTTTCAGGAAGAAGCCACTTCCCGGTTTGGCGCCCGCTTCTATCCAGGTACGGATCATAAAAGCCAGGGAAGAGTCGGGATTCTCCTCCGGAGAGGGAGTGAGAGCGCAAATCAGGTAACGGGAAGGTTCTCCGTAGAGGATTCTGAACCCTTCAAGCAACGAGGCGCGATAGAGAGAAAGATCGGCTATGGCATGCCGGCTGCGCTGCATCCGGGTGGTTCCGCTGCTGCGAAAGGTGATTACAGGTTCTTCTTCAGCAGCATAGACCTCCTGGGTCTTGAAAAACTCGATCGGAAGGAACGGGATCCGGGAATAATGCGTCACGGCGGAAGCATGAATTCCCAATGCATCCGTAAACTCGGCATAGACCCTGTTTCTCTGGAGTTGGTAACGGAATGCCTCCAGCGCCAGTTTGTTAAACTCTTCCTCTGAATGGATCGCACCGATGGTCTGTGAAAAAATCATGGCCTGTGGAACACCTTCCCAACCGGAAAATGTGTAATTTAGCGTTTCATCAAAGATACAAAATGAATCGGTATTTTCATAAAATTCATTTCCTGACAGTTACTGCCACCCTGACGGGGATCATTCTCCTCACTTCCTGTATCAAACAGGAAGAATTTTCGGATATCCCGGAGATCTCCTACCGGCAGTTTGTGACTCTTTTCGACACCGGTCAGTTTGCTGTCAGGGGAATCCTCTCCTTCGATTTCCAGGACGGTAACGGAGACATTGGTCTGGATCCCGGTGATACTTTTCCGCCCTATAACAGAGGGGGAGAATATTACTACAACCTGGTGATCCGGTATTTCGAAAAACGTGACTCTGTGTATGTCGAAGTGGTTCTTGACCCTCCGTTCAGTGCACGGATTCCGGTATTGAATCCCGATTATCCCGGGAAGGCGATCAAAGGTTTTATCGCCGACACACTTGCCATGAATCCTGTTCCTGCCTACGACACGATCCGTTTCGAATTTTTTATTTACGACCGTGCGCTGAACATGAGTAACGTGCTTACCACTCCCGACATCGTCCTCAGGAAGTAAAGTCCGAATGGAAAAACGTTACCAGAACCGGAAATTGATCATTCTCGGACTTTTTCTCGTCACCGGATTTGTTTTTATC
>JAFGNY010000352.1 GCA_016926765.1 Bacteroidales bacterium
AACCGTTATTCGACAAAATTTTTCTGCAAATTTTGAACCCCTGGTACGGTCAACCAGTCAGCAAAACCATCTATCCTTTTCAGGATCATGATCCCACACTGACTTTCTTCCCCCACATCTACCAGAACGTTAGCGACTTGTTTTCAGTCTCCCCCGACGATAAATACCTCTCGGTTGCGGAAATCGACCGGGCCATTTTAAACCCGTACTGGTTCCTGAAACACGAGTATCCGCGCAGGCGTGATTGGGGAATACCGTATTTTACTGGGATTTGTCATGGTGATTTGAACATGCAGAACATCCTCCTGGATGAATCAATGAACGTGTACCTGATTGATTTCTCGGAAACCAGGCCTCGTTCGATCATCTCCGACTTTGCCCGTTTGGAAGCCATTTTTCTTATCGACAATGCTCCCCTCGGGGATAATACCGATATGGCTGATTACCTCGGTTTTATTCAACAGTTTTATTCACCAACCCGGTTGAATGAACTTCCCGAGGTTCGATATGAGGGCAAGTACCCTGAAACGGTGAATAAAAATGCTGCCTTGGCATTGAAAATGAGAAAGTATGCCATATCCAGTACAAAAGAGCATCCGGATATGATCCCGTATTATTTTGCCCTGCTCGAATGGGTCACGCCGATCGTATGTTTTTCTACGATACCACTTCTTAAAAAGCGTTTGGCTATGATCGTCTCGTCGCTTTTATCGGAAAAACTGATACCAGTTTTATAGATTCTTGAACTATAGCGGTGTCTTTTTACAGACCAACAGGAAGAGTACACCCGAAATCAACAGAGGGAGACCGAAGATCAGCGCCCCCAAATTCCCTTCAATAATCAGGAAAGGTCCCATTTGAACCACGCTCGCAATCAGGATGATAATTCCACCTGTACATTTTTTCCACCAGGAGAAAATGTACCCGATGATGAACAAATAGAAGGTAACTTCCATAATAAGGCCTTCCCATCCCCCGAAGTAGGGTTTCTCGCCTGTTAGGACGTTGGTATATTCATCAACCAGTTTCGGAACAAAGGCAAGAAGGAAAAAAAGGACAAGAGCGGTTGAAACTATCTGTGCAATCAGTAACAGGGAATTGCTTTTTTTGAAAGGGGAACTATTCTGACTCTTCATACTACTGAAATTGTGCAGTTTACTCCGTAAAGATATGAAATATCAATTGTCAAATCAAGTTTTTTCACAATCCTTGGGAAAAAGTCCAGGAACAAGTTAAAACGTATTAAATCTTTTTCCAAAACATAAAATCAATCTCAAATCATACTAAATGTATGTTGCAATTTATATCTTGTTTAATAAAACCTGGCTACCGGAGAAGTAACCTAACTTCAAGCTGCATTGCCTTCTCCTGTGGCAGGTTGAGCTTTAGCCACGTATTTTCCGGACGGACGGGAAACGGTTGAAAGCAAATAGCCTTCACCTGTCCGCTTGTTCGCTGGTTAATAAACTATTCAGTATGTTTGCAGCGAATCATTCAGGATGGAAACGATGGATTCCCGGATTGAGGTTTTACGTGCAGATATCCAGCAGTGCAGGAAATGTTCCTTATACGAAACCAGGCATCATGCTCTGGTGGGAAATGGGGCTGAGAATGCCAGGATTATGCTGATCGGGGAGGCCCCGGGGGCGGAGGAAGATCAACAGGGCATTGTCTTTATCGGGAAAGCCGGACAAATGCTGGATAAAATTTTAATGGCATGCAATTTTTCCCGTGATAAACATCTCTTTATCACCAACATTGTACGATGCCGTCCACCGGGAAACAGGCCCCCAAAGGATGAAGAGATCGCTGCCTGTCTTCCATATCTGGAGCGGCAGATTGAATTGATCAATCCGTCTATCCTCATTACGCTGGGAGCCACCGCCCTGAGAAGCCTGGCCGGAGGAACCTCCCGTATAACGCGGGACCGGGGAAAATGGCAGTACTACGGCACACGGCTAATGATGCCCACATACCATCCCGCTGCGTTACTCAGAAATCCTGGATTGAAAAAGGAAACCTGGGAAGATTTCAAGGAGGTAATCCGGAAATACAGGGAGATGGCAGATCCCGGTCATCCATGCAATTATGTGTGAATGAAAATGAAAGAGATATGGCTGAAGGAAGTGAGGTGAAAGGCTTTCAGGTTTTAAAAGTTGTCAGCATTTCGTTTGCCCATCTCGTTCACGACAGCTATACCTCCATCCTGAATATCGTTTTACCTCTGCTGATAGCCAGGTTTGGGATTACTCTCACCATGGCCGGATTGCTGAACCTGATCCTCCGCCTTCCCTCTTTGCTGAATCCCCTGATTGGCATTGTGGCTGACCGGTCGGCTGTTCGATGGTATATCGTCTTCACACCGGCTATTTCTGCCATTGGCATGAGCCTGATTGGTATAGCGCCAAACTATACTATTGTAGCTATACTGATTTTCGTTGTGGGGATCAGCTCTTCCTTTTTTCATGTGCCGGCACCCGTACTGATCCGGAACTTATCAGGAAGCCGGATCGGGAAAGGAATGAGCTTCTATATGCTGGGAGGAGAGGCAGCACGCACACTGGGCCCTCTTGTCGTGGTGGCAGCAGTCGAGATGTGGAGCTTCGAAGGCATCTGGAAGCTGATTCCGTTTGCGCTGGCGGCAACGGCAGTTCTTTTTTTTATGTTACGGCAAGCGGATGTCAGGAAACCGTCTACTCCTTTGAGGAACTCCAGAAAAGAGAGACGAACGGAGCTCTGGAGGTATACACGGACCCTAATGCCAGTCTTGTTGGCAATTTCTGGGATCACTTTTTTTCAGGCATTGATGAAATCAGCCCTTTCGGCTTTCCTGATGGTATATCTGACTGATCAGGGCAATTCCTTTGCCTATGCCGGGATCCTTTTTGCTGTTTTTCAGTTTGCCGGAGCTGCCAGTGTATTGATTTCAGGGACCTGGTCTGACCGGATAGGAAGAATCCGAATGTTACAAGTGGCGGCTGTTACCTCTCCCATTGTCATGTGGTTGTTTGTCTTTCTTGGGAACTTCTGGATTATTCCCTTGCTGTTGTTGCTTGGCTTGAGCATTTTTGCCACCACTCCAGTCATCCTCGCTTATTTACAGGAGGTAGGAAAAGAACGGCCATCATATATCAATGGCGTTTATATGACCATCAGTTTTGCCGTTGGAGCGATCGCAGTAGTTTTTATTGGAGCGATGGGAGACTGGTGGGGATTGCATAAAACCTACGAGATTACAGCCTATATCGGGGCAGGAATGTTTCCTTTTGTCGTTTATCTGAACCGTGCTGGCAAGTTCCTTTCGAACAAGCAGACAGATGGGAATCCGATAGAATGATGCCTGTAGAT
>JAFGNY010000353.1 GCA_016926765.1 Bacteroidales bacterium
GGATGATTATGGCCGGACTGGAATACCGGCAAGAGATACCATTCAGGAATGTGTATTTTACCGGAATCGTGAGAGACCACCTTGGCCGCAAGATGTCAAAATCGCTCGGAAATTCACCGGAACCCCTGAAACTGATTGATCAGTATGGAGCCGACGCCGTCAGAATGGGAATGCTTTTATGCTCTCCTGCAGGCAACGACCTTCTGTTTGATGAATCGCTGATTGAGCAGGGGCGGAATTTTAGCAACAAAATCTGGAATGCGTTCCGGCTGGTCAGGGGTTGGAAGGTGGATGAATCCACGGAACAACCACCGGTTTCTCCCATTGCCATTCAATGGTTTGAGACCCAACTGAACCAAAGCCTTACCGGGATCAGCCGACTCCTCTCCGGCTACAAACTCTCGGAAGCCCTGATGCAGATCTACAAGCTTTTCTGGGATGATTTCTGCTCCTGGTACCTTGAGATGGTTAAACCGGGTTACCAGCAACCGATCGATCCTTCCACATATGAAAAGACCCTCCGTTTTTTTGAATCCTTACTGGCTCTTCTCCACCCTTTCCTTCCGTTCATTACCGAGGAGATCTGGCACCTGCTGCGTGAGCGTACTGATAAGGAGACCATCATGCATCAGTCTTATCCGGCGGTATCCGGGAAGAGAATCCACAGGGACCTTCTGAAAGCCTTTGAGTTTGCCAGGGAGGTGACAACCGCTATCCGTACCATCCGGAAAGAGAAAAACATCCCGGTGAAAGAGTCCATCACCCTGTTTGTTCGAAAGAACAACGAGGAACCGGTGGACGAACGGTTTGATCCGGTGATAATGAAACTTTGCGGTGTCAGTAAGATCGTCTATACTCTTGAAAAAATCCCTGATGCCATTTCGTTCGTTGTACGTACCACCGAATGTTTTATTCCTTTCACTGAACCGGTAGACCGGAATGCTGAACTGAAGAAAATGAGAGAAGAGCTGGCTTACACGCGGGGGTTTCTGGCTTCCGTAAAGAAAAAGCTGGCTAATAAACAGTTTATGGACAATGCTCCTGCTAAGGTTGTGGAAAACGAACACAAGAAACAGGCTGATACGGAAGCACGTATCCAACTCCTTGAGGCACGGATGAAAGAGTTTGGAGCGTAGGTGGATCTCTTACGTTCCCGGTTTTTTGATATAGACATCCCGCTGTGGAAAAGGAATGACAATACCCTCCTCACGGAATTTCTGCCTGATTGAAAACCGGATATCGCTTTTGATGTTCTCGATCCAGAACATGTTGGAACTCCAGAAAAGAATCTCAAAGACAACAGCGCTGTCGCCGAAATCGATGATCCTGACAATGGGTTTCATTTCCGGCTGGTTGATGATTACCTCGGAATGTTCTGCCACACAACTGTACAAGACCTGCCTGACCTGTTGTTCGTCGCAGCTGTAGGAGACGCCTACCTGGACTTTGAACCTTGTGGGTTTCAGGTTGTGGCTCCAGTTGATCACATTCTCGTTGATGAACTTGTGATTTGGGATGATCATGATGGTGCCGTCACGGGTAAGAAGAGTAGATGTCCGCAGCCTGATTTCTTTGATCTTACCGACAATTCCGCCTACGTCCAGAATGTCATCCACTTTGATCGTTCCTTCAAATAGGATAAAAATCCCGGAAACGATATCCTGGAATATTTGTTGCAAACCTAATCCAAGTCCTACCAGCAGGGCAGCGGAACTGGCGATGAGGAAGGTTACCTTGACGCCGATCGCTTCGATAATCAGCACGATTGCAACGATCCATATGAGGTACCGGATCAGCAGGAACACGGAGTATTGGCGTCCTGCCACATGTTTATCCTTTGAGAGGGAGCGGATAACCACCCGTTTGATCAGGAAAAGAATGATCCAGGTCAGGAAGAAGATCAGGAGGATTAGAAAAAGTTCAGAAACGGTGAGAGTAACATTCCCTATTTCAATGAGTTTATATTCAATGAATGTCGAAAATGTCATTGGGGTTCCTCCATGTAACTTTTATCTCCTGCCGTTGTGATCTTTTTTATTTTCCAAAGCTACGATTTTTTATTTTTACTGTTATATTGTATTTAATCAATCGTACTATGGTTAGTTACTTTGATCCGTTCAGAAGACATTTTCTGACACATCTCAGGATAATTCTTTTCATACTCCTCATGGTTTCCGGATCCGGTTTTACCTATGGAGAGGAACCCGTTACGGTCGATAAGCCTGTTATTCAGGAACCGGCTGACTCAGCGAAGGTAGATCAGCTTTATCATCTCTCGTTTCAGTATTTTCAGTCGGATCCCGATACGTCGCGGCTTCTGCTGGAGGAGGGTCTGAAGCTGGCCGACCGGTTGGGTTACCGGAAAGGCCGGATCAATATTCTGTCGGGATTCGGGTATTACGGGATTGTACGTGGGGATTACAGCTATGCGCTCCAATACCTGAACCAGGCGCTGGAGGAGGCTGATCGGTATAGTGTTGAAGTGGCGAAAGGATCGATCAGGAACGGACTGGGTCTGGTATACGCCGAGCTTACCGAATATCCCCAGGCTCTTGGGTTCTACCAGCAGGCATATGATCAGTTTATGGCTGCCGGGGATTCGGGGAGAGCTGGTAGTATTCTGGCCAATATGGGGGTGATCCATTGCAAACAGATGAATTACCGAAAAGGGTTAGACTATTTCAACCGGGTGTTGCAGATTGCCGAAAAAACCGGGAATACTTACCAGCGATTGCAGGTATTGGGTGTCATGGCCAATGCATACGAAAGTCTGCAGGAGCATCAGCAGGCTGAATCCTATTTCAAAGAAGCGCTGAGGATTGCCAGAGAGTTGAATATTCCGCTGGAAATTGGATTGTCATGCGGTAATCTGGGGAAAGCCTGTTTTATGAATGGCCGGATCGATGAGGCCATCCGGTATACCCGGGAAGCGGTTGATATCCTGGAAAAGCTGGATGCACAGCATTTTCTGGTGTCGAACTATGCCAATCTGGCCAAGTGCTATGCGGCCGAGGGCCGGTTTGATATCGCTGAGGAGTGGGCCCGTAAAGCCGAAGCAACAGCCGGAAAGGGAGGATCGTTTGAAAAGGAATCCTGGGCGTTGGAAGCATTTGTTGATTTGCATGAGAAACAACGAAATTACAAGGAGGCGAATGCATTTCTGCACAAGTTGCTGGTGATCAAAGACAGTATCTACACCAATGAACAAAAGGAAGAAATAGCCGAGCTGGAGACTAAATTCAATGTTAAGCAGAAGGAACGGGAAATTGAACTTTTACAGAAGGAGTCAGAAATCAATGTGTTGAAAATTTCTAAACAGAGGCAGGCAATCGGATTTCTGTCCGGAGGGATCATCCTTTTATTGGTCTTTTCCGCATTACTTTACCGGCTGTTCCGGAAAAAACAGCAATCAAACAGGGAGTTGATCCGCAAAAACCTGGAACTGATGAAAGCAGAAGAACGGGAGGTTGCGTTCCGGCGTCAGGATCCAAACAAATACGTGGAGGCCCGAAAGGAAGAGTTAGTAAATGAATTTGAAGCGCTTATGCACCATCAGGGGTTGTATCGTCAATCGGGGATCACTCTTGAAATGGTAGCTGAAAGGCTAAATTCAAACCGTACCTATTTATCAGGGATGATCAACTCTCATTTTCGAACCAATTTCACAACGCTGATCAACAGGTATCGGATCAGGGAAGCCAGGCGCCTGCTGCTCAGTCCTGATTTTAAAAATTACACCATTGAAGCCATTGCGAATGAAGTTGGATTTATCTCCAAATCTACATTTAACGAGGCGTTTAAGAAAGAGACAGGTCTTACTCCATCGTTTTTTCAGCATCATGCCGGGCAGATAGGGCTTCTGGCTGAATCTCAAAACTGACCGGATGAACATGTACGGATTGATCAAAGCGGGCATCTAACTATTTTATTTCCTTTGATGGACAGTTATTTTTGATGTGAAATTTATTCGTTATCCATCAAAATGAACAACCCATGAAAAAACGTTTATTTTTTAGTTGTTTGATCCTGTTTGCCTTACAGTCAACCGCGCAGGATTATCAGATCAGTTTTACGGGAACCGGCGGCTCTTCCATCGTAGAAACTGTACTGGTGCAAAATCTCACACAGGGTACTTCGCTCACGATGTCAGGATCCGATACCCTGCGATTGCTTGGTTCTCTTGGCATACAGGACTGGGATTCCCGGAATTTACCTATCCGGGTCTATCCCAATCCCATTCTGGATAAGGGAACAATTGCAATCCAAATCGTTAACCAGAGCGAAGTCTTCGTTGATATCCTGTCGGTTACCGGTCAGCTCCTTTGCCGGAAGCAGGTTTTCCTTCCTTCCGGTACGAACACGTTTAGTGTATCTGGTTTACCCATTGGAATGTATTGCATCCGGATTGCAACCGATGATTATTCCGGTTCTGCATCCTTCCTTTCACTCTCAAGCGGAGGTAGCGCTCCGGCGTTATCCTATCTTGGCAGTGATGACGAAAATCAGGGGGGAGATTTCTTTAAAAGTTCCAGCAGCGTCATCCAGATGCAGTATAACAACGGAGATCGTTTGCTCATGCTGGCAAGAGCAGATATCTATTCAACGGTGTGCACTCTGATCCCCACTTCAAGCACTGACATTGCATTTAATTTTATCGATGCCACTGATGGCGATGGGAATCACTACCCAACGGTTACTATCGGTACTCAGGTCTGGATGGCCAGTAACCTGATGACGACCAGATACACCGATGGAGGATTGATTGAATATCCCGGAACGGATAATGCCGCCTGGCAGAATAACACTACCGGAGCCTACGCCTGGTACAACAACATGATTACTTTTAAAGAGACGTACGGGGCTTTGTACAACTGGTATGCTGTGGATACAAGCATATTATGCCCGGCAGGATGGCATGTGCCCAGTGATGAGGAGTGGACCTTGCTGACTGATTTCCTGGGTAATACTGATGTGGCAGGAGGAAAAATGAAGGAGACCGGACTAACACATTGGACGAATCCCAACCTGGATGCAACAAATGAATCCGGTTTTACGGGTCTTCCGGGAGGCAATAGGAATGGAGATGGTTCTTATGGATTCA
>JAFGNY010000354.1 GCA_016926765.1 Bacteroidales bacterium
ATGGCGAGATCGTGTATCGTGTATCTCGGATCTCGGATCTCGGATCTTGCATCCGGCATCCGGGATCAACCAAACAAGCAGAAGAATGACAAGGTATTCCCTAAGTCGGGAACGCAGATGCTGCAACGCTTTTGACATTTGCGTTTCCACCGTTTTCACAGAGATCTGAAGCCGGTCGGCAATGGCCTGGTATTTGAGGTGCTCCTCACGGCTGAGCAAAAAAATCTCACGGCACTTCTCAGGCAGATCCGAAATGGCCTCATGGATCTTGTCCTGAAGTTCCTTTTCCACCAGCCGGTCAGACTGTTCATACGAAGCGAGAGGGTAGAGGTTTTCCTGAGCGAGGAGCCGGGTATCGAACTTTTTATTATCACGCAGGTGATTCAGTGAACGGTTTCTGACAGTGGTTGACAGGTAGCTTTTTATCTTTCGCGACGGGTCGATCCGGTCACGCTGATTCCACAAACTGATGAATGCCTCCTGAACGATTTCCCGGGCTGCTTCATAATCTTTCACATATTGAATTGCAAACAGAACAAGTCCTTTGAACTCATCCCGGAACAACTGTTCAAATGTAGTTTTGTCGAAATGCTCAATCATTTACAAATACCCACAAAGCAATATGTAAAAATACTAATTAAATTCTTCCTGTCCGGTTGAATAAGAAGGACATTTTTAATATCTTTGTGATATCAATATTAGGTTTATGAAAAAAATTCATACATTTCTTATCCTAAGCTTGTTCCTTTCGAACAACCTGATAGCGAATGTATCACCGCCGCAAGCATATATCTCTGAAATCCGGATAGATACTACCGGTACCTGGACATTGGAACTTGGTTTTTATTCCGATTTTGTTGCTTCCATAGATTCCATCCGACTTGAGACTTCAACAGGATCAGCACTCATTACCCAATTTGACCTGATACCCGGCAATGGCACCGGGCTCTGGGATTTTGACAGCCTTGCGCTGATAACCAATGAAAATCTTTCAGCCCCATTGACGTTGAATACCAACAGCGGTTATCTGAACGTGATCAGTTATTCATGGTCAGCAGCTACGCCAGATTATGTTGCTTTTGGTTCTTACCCCGGTTCATACCTCCCTGAAGTACCACCAACCTATTCCATCGCTAAAATTTTCTTTATACAGAGTGCAGGCTGGACCAGTAGTTTTTGCCTGGATGCCTCTCCCACACTCGGTTTCTCTAATGACACGACAGGATGTTTCGCCACACTTCAAGGGATGGTTTACGATGTTGACGGATCTGTATTTACAGAGGGAAATTTCCGGTTTGTATTATACAATATCAGCATACATATTCAACCGGATGGATCTTATTCGGAGAGGATTTTTGCCAGACAGTATTACGAAGATACGATCGTGATCCGGTTTCCTACATCGCCTCTCACTTATGTCACCTATGCTATCGTTCCCGTTGACCCATGGTTGCTACCAGATTCGACTGTTACCACGGATTTCATCACCACATCCGTCATTCAATCCACTCCTGAATCCGAACCTGCAATATCCAGCCTGGTGGCCTTCCCAAATCCCTTCACTTCCAGCATCACGATCTTTTTTCCTTCAGAAAACACTTCGGATAGGAATAGAAAGATTTCCATATCAACTATTTCAGGCGAGCTGGTTTTCGATCGAATCATCACCTCTGGTGAATCTCATGTCACCTGGAACCCTGATCAAACCATCCCACCTGGAATCTATATTTACCGGTTCAAAGACTCTTCCGGAAGTTCTCAAACAGGAAAACTCATAAAACTTGCCCCTTAATTCATGACTAGATTCCCTGTTCTTCTTCTTTTCATCGCCTTAACAGGTACCATAAAACATTTCGGACAGGGGACAGAATTCTACAAAGAGGAGATCACCTTTGCCATCCGCGATAATTTCTTGTATGTCAATGGGATCTATTTTCTGAAGTCAGATAAAAGTCTGGAAATCCCCCTCATATACCCTTTCCCCTCAGATAGCTTATACGGCCCTGTTGATTCGATTATCATTATTAATCAGACAACGAATCAGGCCATTGAAAATTGGAGGACAATGAAAAGCGGAATAGTTTTTAGCCTCCATCTCGACAGCTTATTGTCGACAGAACTTTGGATCTCTTACCGGCAACAGCTCAAAGGACGACAGGCCGAATACATTCTATTATCCACTAAAGCCTGGCAAAAACCGCTATCGGAGGCAAATTACAGGTTGCTTGTCCCAATTGATCTGAAGATCCTGCAGTTTTCCATCCAGCCGGATACCATGACCATCCATGGCGATACCAAACTTTATTATTGGAGAATGAAGAAATACTTCCCCGACCGAAATATGATCTTTACTTTTTAACCCCGTTAATTCCCGGCCATTCTTATCAGAACCTTTTCCGGTAACAATGCATTACTGCCGATCGTACTGTTGCACCTCGTCGTTGATAAATTCCAGAGCGATGGCGGCTTTGGCGAACATCTCCTCCGAATCGCGGCCGTCATGGTATTTCCGTTCGCACACTACCCTGACGATGCCACAGTTGATGATCAGCATGGCACAGGTCCGGCAGGGTGTCATCCGGCAATAGAGTGTCCCGCCTTCCAAAGCTATGCCCAGCCGTGCAGCCTGGCAGATGGCGTTCTGCTC
>JAFGNY010000355.1 GCA_016926765.1 Bacteroidales bacterium
AATGGCGCTAAAAAAATACAAACCGACAACACCCGGACAGAGATTCAAGGTCATCAGCGCGTTCGATGAGATTACCACATCAACTCCTGAGAAGAGCCTGATTGCTACAAAAAAGAGAACCGGTGGAAGAAACAATGAAGGAAAAATGACCATGCGCTACATGGGGGGTGGTCATAAACAGCGGTATCGTGTGATCGACTTCAAACGGGATAAAGATAATATCCCCGGAGTTGTGTCCTCGATTGAATATGACCCAAACCGTACCGCAAGGATCGCACTGGTCGTCTACAAAGATGGAGAGAAACGTTACATCATCGCTCCTCATGGATTGAAAGTAGGTCAGACCATTCTCTCTGGAAAAGGTGCCCCTCCGGATGTTGGAAACACCTTATTCCTTAGTGAAATCCCGTTTGGTACGATTATCCATAACGTGGAACTTCGTCCCGGCCAGGGTGCCAAACTGGTGAGAAGCGCCGGCAACTCAGCCCAGCTGATGTCGCGCGACGGAAAGTTTGCTATCCTCAGGATGCCTTCCGGTGAGACAAGGATGATCCTGCAGGCATGTAAAGCAACGATTGGGATCGTCTCCAATCCTGACCATAGCCTTGAATCATCAGGAAAAGCAGGGCGTAGCCGCTGGAAAGGCAGAAGACCCCGTACACGTGGTGTTGCCATGAACCCTGTGGATCATCCCATGGGCGGCGGTGAAGGAAGGGCTTCAGGCGGACATCCGCGCTCCCGCAAAGGAATACCTGCAAAGGGATATAAAACCCGGGCCAAGAAAAAGGCCAGCAATAAATATATCGTTGAAAAGAGAAAAAAATAATATTCAATAGTTGAATTATGAGCCGATCACTGAAAAAAGGTCCGTATATCAATTACAAACTGGAGAAAAAGGTTTTAGAAACCGCTGAGTCGAAAAAGAAGAGCGCGATCAAAACCTGGTCGAGGAGTTCCATGATCTCTCCTGATTTTGTTGGCCAGACCATTGCCGTTCACAACGGAAACAAATTCATTCCTGTCTACATCACGGAGAACATGGTAGGCCATAAACTTGGCGAGTTCGCCCCTACACGTATCTTCAGGGGACATGCCGGGAACAAGGATAAAGGTAAAAAGTAACGACATAATTGAAGAACAATGGGAGTTAAAAGTCGTACACGAGCTGAGAAGCGGAAAGAGACCAAGAAGAGCATGGCGTTTGCCAGCCTGAACAATGTCCCCACTTCTCCCCGTAAAATGAGAATCGTAGCTGACCTGGTTCGTGGAAAACGGGTTGAGCTGGCATTGCATATTTTGAAAACAAACCCCAAACATCCTGCAATCCGCCTGCACAAATTGCTGTTGTCTGCCATTTCAAACTGGCAGACCAAGCACGAGGGACAACGGATTGAAGAGAGTGACCTCTTTGTCAAAGAGATCCAGGTGGATGGTGGCCGGATCCTTAAACGGATCCAGCCTTCGCCCCAGGGAAGAGCTCACCGGATCAGGAAGCGTTCCAATCATGTGACAATCATTGTTGACAGCCTGAATAAACCTGAATCCGGGATGGAAGCTACGATGGATGAGTTGAAAACAGAGGTGAAGGAGCCAAAGGAGAAAAAAACTCCAAAGACAACTCCGAAAGCAACGGCAAAAGCATCTCCGAAGAAAGCGGCACCGAAGCCGAAAACTCCAAAAACTACCGCAAAAGCTAAGATGGCTCCAAAAGCAAAACCGGCTGCAACACCAAAAAAAGGAACAAACTTAAAATCAAGTAATAAAAAAGGATAATGGGACAGAAGACGAACCCGATTGCAAACAGGTTAGGAATCATCCGTGGCTGGGATTCAAACTGGTATGGCGGAAAAAACTTTGAACCCAAGTTGATTGAGGATGAGAAGATCCGGAAGTATTTGCATGCCCGTCTATCCAAAGCCGGCATCTCCAAGATCGTGATCGAACGGACCCTGAAGCTGGTTACCGTTACCATCCATACGGCCCGTCCGGGTATCATCATTGGAAAAGGCGGCCAGGAGGTAGATAAACTGAAGGAAGAGCTGAAGAAGGTAACCAGCAAGGAGATACAGATCAATATCGCTGAGATCAAACGACCCGAATTGGATGCTGTGATCGTAGCGAACACTGTCGCCAGCCAGATTGAAGGCAGGATCTCTTACCGCCGGGCTATTAAGACTGCAATTGCTTCAGCGATGCGGATCGGTGCAGAGGGAATCAAAGTAGGGATCTCCGGAAGGCTTGGTGGCGCTGAAATGGCACGCCGTGAACAGTATAAAGAAGGACGGATTCCTCTTCATACCTTCCGTGCAGATATTGATTATGCTACCTGTGAAGCCCATACGACCTATGGCCGGATTGGCGTCAAAGTATGGATTTGTAAAGGAGAGATCTATGGAAGGCCCGATCTGGTTCCAAGTACAACGAGCCAGAAAGGCAAACCACTGGGCGGGCCACCGCGTCCGAGAGGAGACAGGGATAGAGACAGAGGTCCGAGACCGCAAAAGCCCAGAACCAGAAAGTAATGTAGCACCTTAGAAATACCAACAGATCATGTTACAGCCAAAAAAGACAAAATACAGGAAACAGCAGAAGGGAAAAATGAAGGGAAATGCCAAACGTGGGCATGAGCTGGCTTTTGGCTCCTTCGGGATCAAAACACTGGAGCAGGCTTGGCTCACAGGTCGTCAGATTGAAGCTGCACGTCAGGCAATTACCCGTCATATGAAACGGGAAGGTCAGATATGGATCCGCATCTTTCCTGATAAGCCGGTCACCAAAAAGCCTGCAGAAGTACGTATGGGAAAAGGAAAAGGAGCTCCCGAATATTTCGTCGCCCGGATCACTCCCGGCCGGATCCTCTTTGAGGCAGAAGGGGTACCGTTAGATATTGCAAAAGAGGCATTACGCCTTGGTGCCCAGAAACTTCCGGTGGCAACAAAGTTTGTTGTCCGGAGAGATTACGAAGAAGAATAATCAAAATTATGGAACAGAAAGTAATCAGAGAAATGACCACAGGCGAAATCAAAGAACGCCTGGATGAGGAGAAACGCCAACTGGTGAAGCTGAAACTCAACCATGCGGTTTCACCCCTCGAGAACCCGAATAAAATCAAGGCTTACCGTAGAACAATCGCCCGCCTTGAAACGGAATTGCGCCATAGAGTTTTACAAGGCGATGAAAAGAAACAGCAAGTAACCAATTGACAATCATGGAAACCAGAAAATTAAGAAAAGAAAAAACCGGGATTGTTGTCAGCAATGGAATGGACAAATCCATTGTGGTTGAAGTAGAAAGAAAAGTGAAGCACCCGAAGTACGGAAAGTTTGTTAAAAAATCCTCCCGGTTTATGGCTCATGATGAGAGCAATGAATGCCAGGAAGGAGATACGGTTCGCATTGCTGAAACCAGGCCTCTGAGCAAAAACAAATGCTGGAGACTTGTAGAAATTATTGAAAAGGTTAAATAGTCATGATACAACAAGAGTCAAGATTATCTGTAGCAGATAACAGCGGTGCCAAGGAGGTCCTGTGCATCAAGGTGCTTGGCGGTACCAGAAGACGGTATGCCTCAGTGGGCGATCGCATCATCGTTACCGTCAAACATGCCATTCCATCAGGGAATATTAAAAAAGGTACGGTTGCCACGGCTGTTGTGGTTCGGACAAAAAAGGAGATACGCCGAAATGACGGATCGTACATCCGTTTTGACGACAATGCAGTCGTGCTGCTCAATGCTTCCGGTGAACTGATCGGGACCCGTATTTTCGGCCCTGTCGCGCGGGAACTGAGAGAGAAGCAGTTTATGAAAATCGTCTCGCTGGCACCAGAGGTGCTTTAACGAAGTATAATACAAATCCCATGCAAAAGAAATTACATATCCGAAAAGGCGACACGGTGATGATCATTGCCGGCGATTCCAAAGGCCAACAGGGGAAAGTACTGGTGGTGGAGAAAGCCAAGGAGAAAGCCATTGTGGAAGGGGTGAATCTGGTTTCAAAACATACAAAACCGAATGCCAAGAATCCGCAGGGAGGAATTGTGAAGAAAGAAGCTCCGGTTCACATCTCAAACCTTATGGTGGTTGATGGAACAGGAAAACCATCCCGGATCACCAGAAAAGTCGATGCCAAGAATGAAAAACTGGTTCGTTATTCAAAAAA
>JAFGNY010000356.1 GCA_016926765.1 Bacteroidales bacterium
CCAATACCAAGCCTGTTACCTGACAAGAATAAGTTTACGGGTCAGCATCTGGTCTGCAGTTTTCAACGTCAGATAATAGAGCCCGGATGGCACCCCTCCGGTCGACATCGGCTCACAGTGATTCCCACGGTCTCTCCGCCCCAGATTATTTTCGCCTACTTTCACTCCACTGGAGGTGTACAGGAATATGGTTACCTCAGCAGCTTCTTCAAGAGTAACTAAAACAGTTACTGATCCGGCAGCTGGATTTGGGAAAATTGAAAAACCGGAAATTGCTTTTTTCACAGGAGGGTCTTCGATTCCGGTAGGGGGAGGGAATTTGTTTATCAGTACATCCTGGATGAAGGCTTTGGCATCAGAGGTATCAATAAAAAATAATGGAAAACTCAGCAGAATGGTTCTATAAATGGTTCCGATGTTCTCCAGCCCCACCGGTTTCCCTTTTGAGGCTCCATGAGAGGAGGAGGAGTCATAGTGAGAATCATATAAATAGATAATCGTTCCTTCCGGTCCTGTCGCATAGGTCTCGATATTCTGCAATTCACCCTGGAGCCCGGGAATAAACCCCTTCTCCGGGTCAACAGTAAGGGTGTCGTAACCGGGAATATCAGGCAACGCCCGGTAAAACAGGCTGGTAGGCTTACGGACGACCGAATCGGCTTTAAAAAAAGAGCGAAGAATTGATTCCTCCCCCAGCCTGACGACATTTTCTTCAATGCCATCCATCAACGATGAAGGGGTAAAAGCCGTCAACAGCATATTCCCTCCGTTCCCGAAGAAGTCGCTGAATTCAGCCGCGGATGGATGAAGTAAAGGAGTGTAATTGAAATCGTTTGACATCCACCAGATATTCCGATGAGTATCCAGCAGATGTAACGACAACGGATGCTGTTTATTCACATCATACCATATGAAGGGGATTGTATCTAGAAGATAGGAATAGTACTGAACGATTTCATCCGGAGTACTGGTGCCATTTGCAACACTGTTTATTATCAGGAGTGTGTCGGAGAATTCAATCCGAACACCACGGGCCACTTCGGAGGAGTGACTTTCTTGCAGGGAATGATTGAGCGCTCTCACGAAATAGAAATATTCTTCTCCTTTTTCAACAGTATGATCCACATAAAAGGAATCGGTAATCATAGCCTGATTCAACCGGGTGAATCCTGTTTCAGGATTTGCTGAGCGGTAGAGAGTATATCCTGCGACATGTGCATTTTTCGTTGGCAGCCAGGTCAGTGTGATATTTTCTTTTGAGGACCGGACTGAAAAAGAGCGTGGGTAAGGGAGAAGCTGATCCTCCATCAGGGTGGCGCACGCACCCCGTGTCACCTCGGCACAATAGCTGAGGTTACAGGCTCCCACAGTATCGTTCTCTGTATGCCAGTTGGGACTAAAATCCGATTCGATGAAGAAGGTAGTCGGAAAGCCATTCAGCCAGAAGAAATAGGAGTCGGTTTCGTTATTTGTCGAATCCGTTGGGTAGATGACTGGAAATCCAGTATACCGGTTGAAGATATCACCCGCAAATCTGCCGGCAGCTTCGACTTTGTAAAATTTATAGATCAAGATTTCCGGGAGGCTGTCAGGATTGTTGGCGATCATATCCAGGTTGAGCATGTACCGGATATCGCGGCCTGTTTCACGGGCAGCTGAAGCCATGTGTTCCGAACCATGTCCACCCAGTTCTTCTGCCGCAAACAACGCGAAGGTAATGGTCGACTCCGGCCGGTATCCCTGCTGCATCATAACTCTGGCGATCTCCAGAACTGCGGCCACACCGGAGCCGTTATCATCGGCTCCGGGCGCTCGGCCAAATGGATTCTGATTGTTGTACGAGTCATAATGCGCCCCGATGAGGTCTTCCTCGCAGGGAGCGCTTTGCCCCATAATTCGTGCAGTGACATTGTATTGCCACAGAGTAGTATCAACAGGCCTCGTGACATGGCAAAAGAATGAGTCGATGTGCACATCCGTCAGGCCAAAGGATAAAAACTTTTCAGCAAGCCAGGTCGCAATTTCCCGGCGGTTGTCCAGTAATTTAAACCGGGATTCATCATCCTGCAGATGCTGAATGATCGTCCGGATCGAATCGGGATGAATGGTCTGAATTACCGTGACGATCATGGGGTTTAACGAATCCTGACCGGGAGACGCGACTGGTTTGCCTTGACTTATCCGGCAAATTGATGAGAACCCCATGAGGAACAACATGGCAGATAAGAAGATGACCTTTTTCATCTTTTTGATTCTTTTGGCGATTATTTGGAATGATCGACATTCTGATCGATGCGGATGTCTCCCTGATACTCCTTCACGCCATCCAGCCAGTGGATCAGGTTGAGAGTAAACTGTGCGTTCTGAGGCGCGAACGGCGAATTGAACCCTACGGGAAGGGTATCATTGACAATCTGTGCCGTAAACATAGCGGCTTCACCGAACACCGCGATTTTTCCCCGGCCGAATTTTCGGATAGCCCCCTGGTGATATCTTTCAAGATTTTCCCATGGAGTCCATTCATTGAACTGCCATGCAGTATCCGGTTGGAAGGTAATCCCATTCTCCTGAAAGCTGAGAACAGGGATCGCAAGATCGGGGGCGTAAAATGCAGAGCCGGTAAAGGTGGCAACCTGGTCAATTTGCTCATAATCCTTGAGTCCTTTGGTAATCAAGGATTGTTCAAGTGTTTGATCTTCAAGTGAAAAAAGTATTGGTGGCCAGGTTTTTTCAATTATAAAAGCGAATCCGTTGATAAATTCAAAACCAAACGATTTCCCAAGATTAAAGGCAGCTCCGGCAAATGGCATATGGTCGGCTATCAAGAGCAGGCTGCCTCCGTTTTTAACCCATTTTTTAATCACGGAGATCTCTTCTTTTGAAAAAGCTGAAGGAGTTGGCAATGTCCAGTTCTGCAAGTTTGAATAGTGTAGGGCATTGGCAATGACAAGCACCTTGCAGCCGCTTAAAACGTCAGGAGTTCTGATGTATGAAACGAGGGGTTGAACCCGGTAGCCATCCTCTATCAGTAATTTACTGAAGGCATAAAAATTGCCGCTCATGGTATGCATGTTGTGATGGGCCTGGTCAATATAAATTACCGGGCCCTCTCCTTTTTGATAGGCAGTTTGTCGGATCGGAAAGGTGAATGAGGTATCGGGTACCTGCTGTGCACACAGATACCAGGGGAAAAGCAGACCAACTATGAATGTACTGAGAAATTTCATCGGCCAAAAATAAGATCGATTCACAGGGAATAAAAAAAAATTCCATGACTCGTTGAAAAACATAGATAAACGAACCTTTCCTTGGGACAGGGTCAATGGAATTTCATAATTTTTCTAAACGTAGTCAATTCTCCGGTAGTGAACTGCAGAAGATATAATCCAGGAGGCAGTTTTAGATCGTCCAAATCATATGAAAATTTACCGGCCTGGCAGTTCCCAAGGTCAATGGTTTGGACAGGTTGTCCCAGGTTCGAATAGAGGTTGAGGGTTACGCGATTCGTTTGCGGCAACTGGCAGGTAATGTGCAGATAGTCAGCCATTGGGTTGGGGAAACAGTCAATGATAAGTTGTTGCTTCTCATTTGAAGGATTTGTCAGTCCGGTTGCAATGGAATCAGCTCGTTTCATGATGGTCCCCACGCTCCCCACGACAAAAATGTTGTCGGAGGAAATTGCCCCCTTCTTAAAAGTAATCTGATCAAGCTGTACCTCAGGGATCCAGTTGCCCCCTCCGTCGGTAGTGTGGTATATGACGCCATCACCCATTGCATATCCGTTGGTGGCCGAAAAGAATTTCAGATCGAAGATGTCGTGCATTCCCGAAGCGGTGCTATTAGTCCAGCTCATCCCTCCATCTACGGTTTTGATGAGTGTATATGTGCCTTCATATCCACCCAGGTATCCGTGCAGTTCATCGGCGAAGCAGATCGATTGCCAGGCTCCGGCGAGGGTTGGTACAACATGGGTCCACATTTCACCGGCATCGGAGGTTTTATAATAAGAGCCATCGTTGCACAGAAGGTAACCGATGGCAGGGGAAAGAAAGAAAAGCTCCATCCCTTTGGCTGAAGGGTTTGTGGGAGAAGATTCCCAGGAGTTTCCTCCGTCGTGTGTCATCCATACATTCCCGTAGTACCCGCAAATATAACCAACCAAACCGGAGGTAAAGCAGATATCCGTCATGTTGGTTGTGGCTGTGCTTGTCGGTAATGTGATCCAGTTTTCGCCGCTATTGGTACTCCTCCAGAGTTGGTTCCATGTGGAGAGATATCCGGTATCGGTGTTTGGGAAACTGATGTTTGAAATATGATAATCGCCGTTGGTATCGGGGAAGACCGAATTCCATGTACTGCCCCCGTCAGCGCTTCTGTAAAGCGCCTGGTCGGCTGCCACAAAACCGGTAATTTCATTAGGAAATGAAATATCGAAAAGGTCCTCCCGGAGGGAGGAAGATTTTAAGACCCAGGTATCGCCTTCGTTTTCGGTGAGGTAAACCTGACCATAATCCCCGCAGGCGAAACCTCTCTCTTCGTCCACGAAAAATATATTGAAACCCCAATACTGGGAAAAACCGCCAATACAGAAACCGCTCCAAGTATTTCCTCCATCTGTCGTCCTTTTACCGCATTTAAAGCCGGTCATTACATACCCGGTCGAAGTGGAGAGGAACTGGATGGCTTTCTGACAACTGTTGCTGAACGAAGGAACCTGTGTCCAGGTGGTTCCTCCATCGGTAGTTTTGATCAATACCCCACTCATCGGAGAGATCTCTCCACCCCCTGCAAATCCGACAGTTTCAGTAAGGAAATCGAGGCAATAAAGCGGAAAAGAGAGGGGTAAGCCGGTGGGCAGTTGGCTCCAGGTGCTCCCGCCATCTGTAGTTTTGATAACATACATGTTGGCTCCGCAGGCATAACCAGTCTGTTCGTTGACGAAACTGACATCGAAAAGGTCTTCGGCCACCGGGGGGCATGTTTGCCATGTAAATCCTTCGTCTGTTGTTTTGACCACCGTCCCTCCAAGGCCTACAGCGTACCCTACGGCCTCTGACGGGAATTCAACGGACTTCAGCGGGGGGTCGTAATTCCCAACATCGAGCCAGGTAACCCCGGCATCTGTGGTTTTGAGGATGGTACCCAGTTCTCCAACCACGATACCGTCTGTTGCCGAGGTAAAAGTCACGTCGTTCAGGGTCCAGGAAATGCCTGCATTGACAGAGGTCCAGGTCTCCCCTCCATCCAGGGTTCGGATCACGGTGCCATGTTCGCCAACGATGTAGCCGGTTTGTTCATCGATGAAGTAAAGGGCTGTCAGGTGTTCAATGGTTGGCAGCGGGTTAAGAAGGGTCCACTGGGCTGGCAAGCTCCAGGGACACAGCATCAGCAGCAGGAAAACGAAAAACCCGGATCTCATATCTTGTACAAATATAATCATGAACGATAATTAATTATCTTTATCCCATTAAAAGAATTGGCATGCGAGCTTTTTTTCTGGGATGTTGCCTGCTCGGTCTTCAAATCACCACGTTTGGCCAATGGATCCCTACCAATGGTCCTTACGGAGGTGGTGTAATGCTGCTATCTGCATACGGAAATGACCTTTATACTGCTACCAATGATAAAATGTACCTGTCGACCGACACCGGATCAAACTGGTCTTGTATCAGCAGCGGGCTTCCTGACGTTTTAAACAGGATTATGACCATGGTTCGGTTGGATACCTTTTTGTTCATCGGAACCCAGGATATGGATGGCCTGGTATTTCGGGCAGGTACCGGCACATATCAGTGGACCATCATGCAAAATGGCCTTCATATCCATGATTTTCCGACTTCCATGGAGATCTTTGGCGGGGATATTTATCTTGCCACCATCTATGGGGTCTACCGGTCGGAGAATGCAGGGGAACTGTGGAATAGTATGAATACAGGTTTGGCAGGCATTACGTGCCTCGTTTTACAGGCTCACGATGATCGCTTGTATGCAGGGACGGATCAGGGAAGCATCTTCTACCTGGACGATCCGGTTGTTGGTTGGCTGCCTTTCAATACGGCGCCCCTTCCCTCCAATTGTGATATTTTCTGCCTTTGTTTCAGGGATTCCCTGTTATTTGCAGGGACTTCAAAAGGGGTCTTCCGGACAGCCGATGGAGGCTGCTCCTGGGATACGTGCAACACCGGACTGACATACACATATGTTGTTAATATGGCATGGGATTCGATGTACCTGTATGCGACCGGCGGTTGGGATGGGGTGTTCCGGTCAGCCGACAATGGCAATAACTGGGAGCCCGTAAATACAGGGCTTCCTTACAGGCCGGTCAATACAATTGACAGAGAATATAACAG
>JAFGNY010000357.1 GCA_016926765.1 Bacteroidales bacterium
CTCGATGTGGAGATCGAATCCATTTTCGACCCCAGCGATAACATTCTCTTTCATGGCGGAGAAGCAATCCGATGGATCCTGAGAGATGACAGCGGCACCACCATTGGACGGGTTGCCGCCTTTTTCAACCACGACAAAGCCGCCAAGAACGAGCAACCTACAGGCGGAATCGGTTTTTTCGAGTGTGTGAATGACCAGTCAGCTGCCAACATCCTCTTCGATGCCTGCCGCGATTGGCTGAAAGAGAAGGGGATGGAAGCCATGGACGGACCTGTCACCTTTGGCGAGAACATTACTTACTGGGGGTTACTGATCGATGGATTTTCCCTCCCAGTGTACGGAATGCCATACAACTTCCCTTATTACAAAGAGCTCTTCGAAAGATATGGATTTACCACTTACTTCGAACAGTTCTCCTATGAAAAAGATCTTTCCGAACCTTTCCCCGAACGGCAGGTTAAATTTTCGTTTCACCTGAAAGACAAGTACCAGACAGAGCACTTCACTTTCAGGAACAAGGAGAAGTATCTCCACGACATCTGTACAATTTACAACAAGGTATGGGAGGACTTCCACGAAGATTACACACCGCTGGATTATACAGAGATCGAAAAGGTAATGAAGAAAGCCAAACCGATCATCAATGAGGAGTTTATATGGTTTGTATACGACCAGGGTAAACCGGTGGCAATGGTCATTGTCTTTCCCGATGTGAACCAGGTGCTGAAAAAGCTCGGGAACGGACAGTTAAACCTCCTGAACAAACTGAAATTCGTTTGGTACAAGAATACCGGCACCATCACTCGTGCCCGGCAGTTGATCACAGCCGTGATCCCGGAGTACCAGCGTTCGGGAGTCACCGGGTTGCTGTTCCTCACTATGGTGGATGCCGTGAAAAAGAACAAGATCAAAACCCTCGATATGTCGTGGGTAGGCGATTACAACACTACCGTCAACAAGATCTACCGGCTGCTGGGGTTGCCTGTCGTCAAGACCCATGCTACCTTCCGCTACCTTTTCGACCGCACCAAAGAGCCACAGCGCTTTACAAATATTGAAACCGAAAAGGCAAAACGGCTGGAGGTGTCGAAGGACGAAGGGCATGAGACATGAGATGTTAGCGTAAGACGTATGATATAAAACATAATTAAACAAGGAGGTACTTATGAGAATAGTATTATTCTTTCTGTTTAGTTTATCCTGTGCAACAATGCTGGGTTTACCAAGTTCGCCTGGAGATACAAACAAACTTATCGGTGTCCACCACGAGTGGGGGAAGCTGAAAGAGGTCATCGTCGGGATCGGAGATGACTTATCCTATCCAGGTTACAATGAAGCTGTCTCTTTTTTCTATGAGCCCGAGCATATCGAAGGCATGAAATTGTACGGAGGTATCGACGCAAGCGAAATAGATGCAGAGGGAGTAAAGGAAACCAAGGCTCAGATTGACAATCTGGCAAGGGTACTGGACAGCCTGGGTATTATTGTTCATCGGAGTCATAGACTGGCTCCGGAAGAGATGCAATATCTTGAATATATTCAGAAAGGCAGTGTTTTTTTATATGCCCGCGATCTCATTCTGGTCATCGATACGAATGTTATTGAAACGGCGATCAGTCTTCCTTTCGGTGAGAAAGTACGGTATGCATTACGACCCATTCTGCTGGAACGCCTCCCCGGAAGTAATGCAAAATATGTTGCCATGCCTGCCCCCTCTCCAGTATTCAACAGGGATCAGATCTTTCTTGAGGGTGGTGATGTTTTACTGAATGGGTATGACATCTATGTAGGGATCTCCGGGAATGCAAGTACACCCGAAGGGGCTGCCTGGTTGCAACAATACCTGGGGCCAGAGTACCGGGTTCATCTAGTGAAGATGACGCCTGAGTTTCAGCATCTGGATTGCGTGCTTTCCCTTGTTCGTCCCGGATTGGGGATTCGTTGCCCTGATGCCTTCGCAGGGGAGCTGCCCGAATCGATTCGGGATTGGGAATTCATTGATGTTTCCAGGGAAGAAGCGAAAAGGTTGGCGGTAAATGTCATGATCCTGGATGATAAGACTGTCATTATAGATAAGCAACACCATCGAATTGGTGAGGAGTTAAAGAAAAGGGGGGAAAATGTCATTGAGATCCCATATGACAAGGTAGCCAGCTGGGGTGGTGCTTTTCGATGTTCCCACCACCCGCTGGTCAGGGAATCCAAAATTGATTAACAAAGGGAAATCCGGGTTATCCCCATTGGCTACAACTTCCCTTGCGGTAATGTTTTAAACCACATATACCACGAGAGAGATGTCAGATTCTTCTCTTTTTTCTGCGCCATCTTCTCCGACTCCTGCTGTGTAGCCGGACTATTGATCATCACCTGTTGGCCTGGATTCCAGTTGGCCGGTGTCAGGATGTCGAACTTCTCGGAAGTTTGCAGTGCGATGAGGGTACGCTTAATCTCATCCATATTTCTTCCCACATTCATGGGGTAAAAAAAGATGGCGGCAATCCGGTCGCTGGGGTCAATGATAAATACCCCGCGTACATCCCTGGTGTTGCTGGTATAAGAGTGAATCATGCCATACATCCTGGAGATCTTGGAATCAGGGTCTGCTATAAGAGGGAATTTGATTTGTACCGGTTTGTCGCCCGGATAGCTAATCTTTTGGAGTGATTCTACCCAGGCCATATGGCTGCTTAATCCGTCGGTTGACAATACCATAATCTTGGTATTCATTTTATCAAACTCATCCTGCATGGTTGCCAGTTCCAGGATTTCGGTGCTGCAAACAGGGGTAAAATCGGCCGGATGGCTGAAGAGAATCTTCCATTTCATCTCATAATCTCCCGGAAAGTTTAACCGTCCGGTAGTGGTTTGTGCAATAAATTCAGGCGCCATCTCCCCAAGCAGGGGGATGTGCTCATTGTCGGTTTTCTGCGACCAACTGTAACTGGTGGACGCGATCAACAACATGGATAATATGATACCTTTTTTCATAGTCTATTTTTATTTAGATTAATTCTGCGCAAAGATAGATCATTTTTATTGCAATCAACAAAATAATTATGCGTTATATTTTTCGGTAACTTTATCAATTCTTTCCGTAAGCGGGAATTTCATGGCAGATCTATTTGGAAAAAAAACGAAATGCCTGCTTGTCCAGACAAAATTTTCGGGATTCAGTTTCTGGAATTACCAGGATGTTTGTGACATTGTCGGAGCCCATTACCCCGCTTCTCCTCTCGGACTGATGACGGTTGCGGCCCTCTTCCCGCAACATTGGGAATTCAGGTTAATTGATGAAAATGTTGAACCATTAACCGATGATAAGCTGAGGTGGGCCGATCTTATTTGTATTGGAGGTATGCTCCCCCAGCAGAAAAACATGCTTGAATTCATCCGGCGGGCGCATGACCTGGATCGGATGGTGGTTGTTGGCGGACCCGACCCCACTTCACAGCCCGATCTCTACCACGAAGCCGACTTCCTGGTGCTCGGAGAAGGAGAGGTCACCATTCCACTGTTCCTGGCCGATCTGAAACAGGGAGCTACCAGAGGAAAGTATGTTTCCGACCACAAAGCCAATATGCTCGAAGCCGTTGTTCCGCGATATGACCTGATCCGTTTCAGGGATTATATGATGATCGGACTGCAATTTATCCGGGGATGCCCATTCGACTGCGAATTCTGTGACATTATCGAACTCTACGGCCGGATACCCCGCTTTAAATCGAACGAACAGATGCTCAGGGAGCTTCAATCCCTTTACGATCTGGGTTACCGCGGTCATATCGACTTCGTAGACGACAACTTCATCGGACATAAACAAAGGGCGAAAGAACTCCTGCGGGAGGTAAAAAGATGGACCAGGGAACATGGCTATCCCTTTTATTTCTCCACGGAAGCCTCTATCAACCTGGCTGATGATGATGAACTCCTTCAGTTGATGCAGGATGTCGACTTCCGGTACCTCTTCCTGGGGATCGAAACGCCTGAAGATGAAACACTGAAACAGACCAGGAAAATCCAGAATGTCGACAAATCCGTTGACAACGCTGTGAAAAAGCTCCTTTCGTACGGCATAGTGAGCAACGGAGGGTACATCATCGGTTTCGACAGCGAAAGTAAAAAGATTTCCGACCATATGATCGACTCCATCCAGTCATCAGGAATCTGTATGGCCATGATCGGACTCCTCTACGCACTCCCAAACACCCAGTTGACCAGGCGCCTGGCATCGGAAGGCAGGTTGTTCCCTATGTCGTCCAGGTCGGTCGGGGAACACGATATCGACCAATCAACCAGCGGTTTGAACTTTATCACCCTTCATTCTCATACTGAGATCCTGAAGAATTTCATCCGGGTGATCGATACCATATACGAGCCCTCAAACTATTATAAGAGAGCTGTATTTACGGGGCTAACCATCCGGCCGCGATACAAGTTCACTCCCGGCTTCGGAGCATGGCTGCGCTACATGCGGTCGTTCCTGAAGGTTTGCCGTAAGGCGGGATTTGGTACAACTACCGGGATCCTTTACTGGAAGATGTTTTTTACGGTTCTCTTCCGCAACCCGAAAGGCGTTGAAGCCGCCGTAAATATGGCTGCCATGTTCATTCATTTCCGGAAACAGAGTATTTACGGATCCTCTATGATGCGTAAAGCCGTTGAAGAGTTGGAAAAAACCGGGGAGGAGGCTTTCTATGCAGGGATGATGAAGGGGTAGGGAAGTCGGAATCTTGAAGTCGGAAGTTAGAGCTGGAAGTACGAAGGCAGAAGGAGTAAGAAAAGATTATCGTGTATCCTGAAATTAAAAGTAGACGATTTGTGTTTTTGTCTGTTTCTCACCGTAACTTTGTATGGGAATTTCCCACGTTCATTTCTAAAAGGTGCGGCGTCAGCACCCAAATCACTGACAAATAAACGATGAAACGCATTTTGATCCTGTCGCTCCTTCTGGCAGCGGTTGCCATTACGGGCTGTAAAAAAAATCAGATCAATGGGGGCCTGGATGGCCAGGACCTGGTCAATGAACTCTTCACTGCAGGACTGGTCTGGAATACGCAGACCACCCAGTCCTTAAAGGGTACCTGGACAGAGCACAGGGACCTGGAAAACATGGTTTATGGTCCCGAAGGTGGTTACATCCATGTGATCGGCGGGTGGGACTATCAGATCAACTACGACGACCAGACCGGATACATCTATGGAGGGTTTATGCAGTTCAATCTAACTGAAACCATCAACGATTATGCCTTTAAATCCAACGATCATCTCTTTACTATGAATGGTGCCCCCTATATTTCGTATGTTGGGAATTTCACGATTGCACCCGGAGGAGCCTCTTTCGGCACCGCTTCCAGCATTGACATAGGGGGAGCCGTCCGGCTGACCGGCCCCAATGGTTTCGACCAGACCATCAACATTTTAATTTCGATCATTATCAATAGCAGCGGCTCAGGGGGTCATGTGAGTGGATATGTAGGCGACGAGCAACTCGATTATTACTTCTGATTATCAGAGATCCGGGAGGGTGAATTTTTTTTTCACTTAACCTCTTGACATTCGCTTTTTGAATCCTTATTTTTATCCTAAAAAAACAGGAACTAAATCCAAGGAATCATGAAGCATTTCTCCCGTATCCTTTCAGCCATTCTGTTGCTGGGAATCATCCCGTTGACCAATTGCAGTAAATCTGAAGACGATCCCTGCGGTGAAATTGTCACCGGCAAATGGGAACAATTCAACTATGTATTAGCCTGGTTTGATCCCGACTTTCGTAAAGCCGAGTTCATGTGCGAAGCCACTGCCACCAATATGTGTGTGGAAGAGCTGGTGGATGTTTCCGCTTACGTCAGGCTGGCAGACGTGGAGGACTATATTGATAATGTGCTGGCGGAAGTAATCATTGGCGGGTCGTGGACTCCCGACATGGACATGAACTTTGTGAATGAAGAGCCACATTTTTATTGGACGGGTGCACGCTCCTACAACCTCAAACAAGGATACAGTACAGGGCCTGGCTCCCTGACGGTCCAGTTAAAATTTTACGTGGAAGCTGACACGGAAGCAGAGGCGTGGGAATTGTTTAACGCTTCGTTCACGTATGCCAAAATTGAAATGACCTATTACGCCTATAAGGAACCCTGATAGAGGTGATCCTGTCATCCAGTGATCCAGATACCGTGATCCTTAGCCCGCTTTTCCATAAATCATGGTAAAGAACACCACATTTTTATCCCCGTAACAGATTGAATCGCAGGAGCAACTGAAATCCTCTCCCAATCCTTCCGTGAAGAGCTGGTGCCACTGGGAGCGCAGCATATGGTAATCGGAACGTTTTCCTCTGGGCTCCAGGAAGAAATAGATGACTTCCGACATCAGGAAGCGGTCGATGCTTGAAATGGCCAGTTCAACAGGGGCATCATGTTCAAACACGAAATCCATGATCCCGCCGTAGACCTGGTATACCGAAAGGGCAAGCTCGGGAGAGTTAATATCCGGGGTGTCGTGGTTTGCTTCTACCTCAAAAAGGATGAATCGATCGATATGCTCCTTCAGCTTTCTCAAGTTCTCCAGCTTGATTTCATAGGGCATGTGATGATAGGCGATGGATGACAATGCCAGGTCGTAATGGCCTTCAATCTCTTCTGTTACGGCTTCGATCCTTGCATGAGAGGTACGGATTCCGGCTTCGGGGAACGCCCGGGAGATGTTCTCCACCGCCAGTTTCAACATCGCTTCCGACGGGTCGATCAACAACACCTCCTCTACCCCTTCAATGTTGCCTGATGCCTTCAACTCCTGCAGAAGCTCCATCAGCATGATCCCGTGTCCGCAGCCGATATCCATAATCCGGATGGGCTTGGAATAGCTGGGCAGGGTTTCGGTGCAGTGCTTGCGGAAGTTCTTCCGGGAGCTGACCAGACAAGGAGTGCCGGCGAAATGGATATAGGGTCCGGGATCAGCGAAGATGGTTTCAGGGATGACCAGCTTGTCGTTATGGCGCTCGAGGAAACTGGAAAGGTAGGCATTGGAAAATAGGCCACCCTCTTCCCCGGCCAATCCGGCTGTAATCCATTGCCGGCCCCGTTCGCTCTTGTTCATCGCCAGAAACCGGGTTCCGATAAAGTAATGAAAAGCAGGGATCAATCCTGGCCTAACCAGTTTATTCAGTGCAAAGGGAGGCTTTCCCGTTTCGGTGATCCGGGTTGCGAGTTGTCTCCAGCTCCTGCTTTCTTCAGGATGAAGAAATATCATACTAATTTCATGTGTTAATAATTTGATTTTAATTGCCACATGGAATATCCATATATTTTCATGATGGGTTGGTACGAATATGGTTCTTATGGATATTTCATATGCGTGGAAAGTAGTGGATTCAATCCGTCACCATTTTACAAACTTCCAGGTGGAACGCTCATTCTCAGCCTGGATTGTCAGGAAGTAGGTTCCCGAGGCAAGAGAGCTGATATCCCATGTTGCCTGATCCTCTCCGGGAGCAAGCAATTCCGTGCGCAGGATACGACCCGTCATATCGAGGATCACCATGGTCAAGGCATCGGAAACCTGGCTTCGTGATTGAACTTCCACGTTGAGACGGTCCGAGGCCGGATTGGGCCAGAGGCGGAGTTCAGCAGCGGGCTGTCCGGTATCGTCCATCCCGACTCCCATCACAATGGCAATGCCGAAATCGATCACACCGGAGGTCGTTCCTTCGAAGCCGGTGAACTTGAGACGGTAAACGTTCCCTGATTGCTCCCAGACGTAAAATACCATTGAATCCAGGATGGTGTAGGTAAAGGTATTAAGGTCAAAATATTTCCAGTCCCACCCGATGGTAGAGCGGCCATTATCCCAGGGGGCGTCCCACCAGTCGTTGAACTCGGGATCCACCGGGTAGAACTTCTTTGCCTGGATGGCCGGATTGCTCAGCACACCTGTGACAATCACAGGCGCTCCGGTAGGATGCCAGGCCATATATTTGGTAAAGAGGATGTCCCAGCTTTCCTTCACAGGCTGGTAGTCGACCGGGAGGTTGGTCTGCATGTTGAACCCAACCATGTCTTTAGTCACATGATTGTCGGCATCAATAGTAATTTCCTGGAAGTCTGATCCGTCGAGGTTGGCATACCGGATTAGCCAGGTGTTCTCCACCGTGTTTTTCTCCACAATCCACACCTTTTTCCAACTGCCATCGGCCAGCAGTATGATGAAAATGGAATCGCCGGTAATAATTTGCGTCCCCTCATCGTAAATCCCCCAGCCGTAATCGGGATATCCGGCCGACTGGCGGTTGAAAGCACCGTTTTCCCATACGTCGGGATCATTATACAGAGGAGGGTACTCGTAGAGATCGTTGGTATCAACCGTGGACCAGCCTGAGGTATCGGCATAGGGGTAAACCCAGAGGACCGCGTTGTTGCCATCGTTGATCAGTACGGCCGCGCTTCCGGGCTCCGTTCTGAATGAGAGGTCCCACGCCGTGCGCGGCGTCTCGTAGGTATTGAACGAAGTAAACTGATAATAAACTTCATTGGCATATCCGGGGCCCATAATGACCTCCTGAGGAAGCATCGGGACCTGGGCGGTGGTGGTTGCACTAAGCAGAACCAGGAGTAATCCGCCGCCAAAAGAGAGGAAAAACTGTTTCATGGCATGTTAATTCTTGGTAAGACTTTGACAAATATAACGATATTTTGAACACCAGGTCCTGAGTCACCTGGACGACGCAACGCCTGAAGTAAAAAAACTCAGTCGCGAAGACAACGTACGGAAAGGCCGTTCTCCTTCTCCCCAAACCAGCTGTTGGCAGCCACTGTGTCATACTCCATCAACAGGGAGACAAACCAGGGATTGTAAAATTCTCTCGACCAGAAACACCCCTCCTTTCCTAAACCGGTATAGGTATCA
The DNA here is from genome assembly GCA_016926765.1 of Bacteroidales bacterium. Taxonomy (GTDB): domain Bacteria; phylum Bacteroidota; class Bacteroidia; order Bacteroidales; family FEN-979; genus QYOJ01. The sequence goes on from JAFGNY010000357.1 coordinate 8,905, forward strand.
GAGTAGGCTGAATAACTTCCTCCGGGTAAACCGGTAAAACCGCTGCTGTTTGTTGCTCCGCTGTTTGGGGCTTCCCAGTGAACCGTTCCTGCCTCTTTTAGCCGCCCCCCGGCATAGAGATAATATCCCAGGTAATCCAGCAACAGATCCCATTCATCCCATGAAGGAAGGTGCCATCCATCCGGACAAACACCCAGGGCCGTCTGCCAGTCATACAATCGTCCGAATTCAGTGCAGTTGGTGAGATTATCCTCATAACACCGGCTGGTTGCCGCGTTATAATTCAGATTTCGCTGAAGCCAGCATTGGGTTCCGATCTGTACTGTCGGATAGGTTTGCCCGTCGCGTGAATCGATAACCAGTGGTTGGCCGGGACAAGGAAGGTCAATTTGTTCAACCGGTGTAGTAAATCCATATGGTTTTCCGTACCCTGTACCAGCCGAATGGGTCACATATGCCCTGGTATAATAATCCGTACCGGGATTCAGTTCAAACAGGTTTTCTGTATAAGAGATACTCACGATTCCAGGTCCCAGAACGTGGGTTTGTTCTGTATGCAGCCCCGATGTATCCGGATGGCTGGAAGTACCCCAGCAGATCCCGTAGGTAATGGTCGTTGATCCTGCCAGGTTCACGATTTCGGCATTACACGTGGCCATGTAGGGGGAGGTACACTGTACCTCTTCGGTGATGGCGGTAGGAATGCCACCCGCTTCGGTAGAAAACGCATAGAGTTCCCCGTAGCCGGTTCCGGCTTCATTTGTGGCGAACGCCTTGTAATAATAGTGGGTTGAATGTGTTAATCCGTCGAGGGTCCCTTCAAAATTTCCCGCTCCATGGCCAACCTCCATTAAACTATCGCCAACATCCACATAGGGAGTCAGACTGTAACAGATGCCTCTGGACACCTCCTGGTCTCCGCCATCGTCAATGACCCTACCCCCAAGGATGACTGATGACCAGGTGATCTCTTTCGCCTCCCCGGTTTCAACCACCGGGATCGTCATTACGACCGATTTGCTGCATGAGAAAAAAATTGTTACTGCGACAGCAGCGAAACAGCTATTCTTTATAAGCATTATTAATTTCATTGTATCCTTGAATTGATCACTGAAAGTTATGACTATTTTTTTTGGGTTGAATTAAAAAAACCGTTCCAGTTCCGGCGGGATGGGTTCATCA
>JAFGNY010000358.1 GCA_016926765.1 Bacteroidales bacterium
CGGATCCGGTAGATCTTCCCCCCTTCGGGATTGACCTGTTCCTTCATCGTCAGGATGTAGTGTTTCTGATCTCTCTCATCCAGCACTGTTTCATAGGGAAACTCAGCGACATCCCTCACAAAATTGCATCCCAGGCAGCGGGCGTTGGCGCCCACCTCGCCTAACAGGTTGACCAGGTTGGTGTCGGAGGTGACGCGGCCTTTGTCTAATTTCGGGATGTTGGATACTTGATGCCGGATGCCGGATTCCCGGGGAGAACAAGCGGTGTATCCTGTTTTTAAATCTTCGACGATCGCTTCGGTGTATTCAGCCAGCTTCTTGTTAACCGTTTTCTGTGTCCGGATGAAAGCGGTCAGGATGACAGAGTCCTGTCCATAATTGACCGGGATGCTGTCGAAAGCCCTTCGGAGGACCTCCTGCGGTGTGAGGGCGATGATCTCCACCTCCCGCAGATCAAGGGAAACCGGTACCATCCTGATTTCACCGGCTTTGCCTTTCAGCTGATCCACTGCCACCCGCTGCGTGCGAAAACCCAAAAACATAACGACAAGACTATCCGGTAAACCTGCATTGCGGTATCCGGCATCCGGTAATCCGGCATCTCGAAGTGAAGCGGAGATCACGCTTTGGCGTGACGGCAGATTCAACCGAAAAAAACCATCTTCATTGGTAACTGTTCCCAGCGTGGTGCCTGCCAGCGCGATCTGTGCATAAGGCAATGGTTCGCCTGTTTCCGCATTTCGAACCCATCCCGAAACCGGGACCGTTTCCTGGGAGGAGACAAAGCCCCCGAAGAACAGGAGAAAACTCAATATGAAAAATCGTTGCACTTTTTCGCTGTTCGCTGTTTGCTGTTTGCTGTTCGCTGTTCTTTTCACCACATCACCATGACCTCATGACCTCATGACCTCATGACCTCATGACCTCATGACCCCATGACCCCATGACCCCTCCTAAAACCACGAGCTCCCGTCCCAGCAGTGCGTACACACCTGCTCTTTTGGCAAACCGATCGCGTCAAGCAGGTCGGTCAGATGCTGGTATTGAAGGGTTGTCACACCCAGCCGCTTACGGATCATTTCAATCATGGCAACATACCGGTCGGTGCCGGGGGTCGCATATTCTTCGAGGTGTACTTCTCCTTCTCCCAACTGGTGGATCGCCAGGCGTCCGGCCAGATCCAGCGTGGTGCGGGAGGTGGAGAAGTTCAGGAATTCACAGGGATAGATGAGCGTTGGACAGGCAGGCCTGATATGGATCTCTGTTGCGCCACAGTCGAAAAGTGTCTTAACATTGTCCTTGAACTGGGTTCCTCTTACGATCGAATCGTCGCAGAAGACGATACGGTTTCCTTTGATCAGCTCTTTCACCGGGATCAGTTTCATCCGGGCAACAAGGTCGCGCATCTCCTGGTTCTGAGGCATGAAACTCCGGGGCCAGGTGGGTGTATATTTCACATAGGCCCGTTTGTACGGGATCTTTTTTTCATTTGAATAGCCAATCGCATGGGCGATCCCCGAATCGGGAATCCCGGAGACAAAATCCGCTTCTGATGTGTCGCGGCGTGCAAGGGCTGCCCCGCAACGATAACGGCACGACTCCACATTCACCCCTTCGTAGCAGGAGCTTGGATAGCCGTAGTAAACCCAAAGAAACGCGCAGATCTGCATCTTTTCATTGGGCTTCCGGCGTTGTTCAACTCCGTCGGCCGTGATGAAAAGAATTTCCCCTGGTCCGATGTATTTATCTATCTCAACGTCGATGTTATCAAAAGAGCTGCTCTCTGAGCTGACAGCAAAAGCACCCTCTTTCTTTCCCAAAACAATCGGGGTGCGGCCCAGTTTATCGCGGGCAGCATAGATTCCCTTATTGGTAAGCAGAAGCATGGTACAGGAGCCCTGGATCTTTTCGTAAACATTCTCGATCCCCTTTTCAAACGACTCCTCTTCGTTGATGATCATAGCAACCAGTTCGGTGGGACTGGTACCGCCGGTTCCCGTTTCCGAAAAATGCTGATGCCGTTTCAGCGCCCGGGCTGTGAGCTCCTCTATATTTTTGATCTTGCTGACTGTGACGATGGCAAACTCTCCCAAATGCGATCGGATGATGATCGGCTGTGACTCGGTATCGCTGATCACGCCGATTCCGCTGTTGCCTTTGAAGAGAGGCAGGTCAGGTTCAAACTTCGTTCGGAAGTAGGAGTTTTCGATGTTGTGGATTGCTTTCGTAAACCCATCTCCCGTATAAACCGCCATTCCGCCGCGACGGGTTCCGAGATGGGAGTTGTAGTCGGTTCCATAATACAGATCGTTGACACAATCCGTTCTGGAAATTGTTCCGAAGATACCGCCCATAAAAATTTGTTGTTAAGGTTATTGGATTCCGCCCTGGTGAATAGATCCCGTTATCCCTTTATTCACGTTATTCACGTTTTGTAAAACTACAACAAAGAGAAAGGAATCGGGAGGAATGTTTAAAACTTTGGAAAAAACACTCTTCTCATTTTTCGTACCTTCGTAAAACGAAATGTGACCGTCGGAATCATCATTCATCACACATGAAATTCGCCACAAGATGGACTTTCTGAAAATCAAAGAATTTTTGCATAATGTTGAACTTCTCCGGGATCTTACGGATGACGAACTGACCATTGCAGCCGAACAGGCTGCCGTGAAGACCTTTGAAGAAGGCTCCTATCTCTTCAAAAGAAATGAGCCCCGAAAGGAGATCTTTTTCGTCGTAAGCGGCAAGATCGAGCTCTTCAAGGCAACGCCCACTGGCAAGGAGAAGTTCATCACCTCTTTCCGCGAGTATGATTTCCTTGGCGAAGGGTCGCTCCTCGACAGCTACCCGCATTCTACTTCTGCCCGTGCTGAGGAAGAGAGTACCGCGTTGTGTCTTGACATCGGATTTTTTCAGACCCATGGCGCCATCGCAGTGAAAGTGATGTCCAATATCTCCCGCGTCATCTCGCGCCGGCTTCGCTATGCTGTCCACCTCAATTCCGATGATTCAGCACAATACGAATCGGGGCGCACTCGAACCGAGCATGACCTCCTTGGAGAGCGGGAAGTTCCTTACGAATACTATTACGGCATCCAGACGCTACGGGCCCTGGAAAACTTCAACATCAGCGGGGTCCGCCTCAATTTCTATCCCGAGCTGGTAAAATCCCTGGCTATCGTTAAAATGGCTGCGGCCAAAGCCAATCATGACCTCGGGCTCCTTTCGAAAGAGGTGGCAGATGCCATTGTCCGCGCATGCCAGGAGATTATCGACCATCACTTCCTGAACCATTTCGTTGTTGACATGATCCAGGGGGGGGCCGGCACCTCTACCAATATGAATGCCAATGAGGTGATCGCCAACCGGGCGCTTGAGCTACTCGGACATCACAAAGGAGAGTACCGGTACTGCCACCCAAACAACCACGTCAATCTCTCCCAGTCGACAAACGACGTCTACCCCACTGCAATCCAGCTCGCCCTGTTCAGGAGTAATGAAAACCTGGTGAACGTTCTGCAGCAACTGATCGACTCCTTCCGGGCCAAATCGGTTGAATTTGCTTCGGTCATCAAGATGGGGAGAACACAGTTGCAGGATGCCGTTCCCATGACCCTGGGCCAAACATTCGGGGCATTTGCCACCACCCTGGAAGAGGAGATCATGCGGCTGAACGAGAATGCAAAGCTCTTCCTGGAGATCAACATGGGCGGAACGGCTATTGGCACCGGCTTAAACGCCAATCCCCGGTACAGCGGAAAAGTAGTGGCATATCTCAGGCAAATCACGGATCTGGATATCGAACTGGCCCCCGACCTGGTTGAAGCAACACAGGATACCGGACAGTACGTCATTTACTCCTCTGCCGTAAAACGACTGGCAATCAAACTCAGCAAGATCTGCAACGACCTCCGCCTCCTTTCATCAGGCCCCCGGGCCGGCCTGAATGAAATCAACCTTCCCCCGATGCAGCCCGGATCCACCATCATGCCTGGGAAAGTCAACCCGGTGATCCCCGAAGTGGTTAACCAGATCGCTTTCAAGGTCATAGGGAATGACCTTACAGTGAGCTTTGCCGCAGAAGCAGGTCAACTCGAACTCAATGTGATGGAGCCGGTGATTGTGCAAAGCCTGCTGCAATCGATCGAGATGCTGAAGAATGGCATGGACTCGCTCCGTTACCGCTGTGTTGACGGCATCACCGCAAATGCCGAGAACTGCCGTAAAATGGTCGAGAAGAGCATCGGGCTTGTCACTGCCCTGAATCCCTTTATCGGATATGAGAACAGCACACTGATCGCAAAAGAGGCTCTGGAAACAGGCGCCAGTGTTTACGATCTCGTACTGGAAAAGAAATTGCTTTCCAAAAAGGAACTTGACCGGATCCTGGATCCTGAGACGATGATCCGGCCTGAAACACGTGAGAGCTGATATGAAATCCCTTATCCCCCTCTTCCTCTTTCCCCTGTACCTCTTTTCTCAGGGATCATGGAATCCTCCGGATGCCGACATGAGTTTTCCACGGACATTGCTCGACACCACGCAGATTGAAACGATCAGGGGGACACTGTCCGAGAACGGAATCTATCCCATTTACGAACTTATCTGGGATCATGCCAACAGTTCTGTTCCGACGGGCAACGGAACTGACAGCGAACGCTTTACCAGGTCAACGATCGCCAAAGAGGCTGCTTTTGTCACCCTGATGGACTTGAAACCCTCCGGCGGCACGGTTGAGCCCCTCACCACCCCTGAACGCGAACAGCTCATTGCAAAAAGCCGTCAGATCCTGGAAGAAATCAACACAGACGTTGGGTTTCAGTCGGGATGGATCTTTTACCAGGAGTGGCAGCACCGGTCGAAAGAGCTGATCAACTACCTTATTGCGTACGATCTGCTTCATGGACAAGGGTTGGCAGTTGGCAATTTGCAGTTGGCAAGAGACAGTTTGATTGAATTCACGGCCCACCTTTACCACAGGGCTATGGCAACCTATACGGTGATGATCTGGCAGCTGAAGTTCTTCGAATTCCAGTTTAACAACCACAGCATCATGACGGCTTCGGCTCTCGGACTGGCAGCAGTGGAGCTGAATGATCATGAAAGCAGCGACCCCGATTATCAGCCGCAGAACTGGATCCAAGCTGGTTTGTGGAACCTGGATAACACCCTCTGGAGAGAAAACGGCCTCTTTCCGAGAGTTTCCGAGCCGGATTCCCTGGCCGGATACGCAGAAGGGCCAGCCTATTTTGAGTACGGATTTGAGAACGCCTTTCCTTTCATCCGGGCTTTCTGGAATTTCTTACCTGATGGGACTTACTCTATGACTTTCAACAACATTTCCAGAAGTATCCGGAATCCCTGGTACGATCCCAGCTATGCAAACCTCTACGAGTGGATGAACCGGATCAGGATGCCCGATGGCAGCTCACCCGCGATCCACGACAGTCCGATCGGTTTCGGGACCAGCATCACGGCGCTTTCGGGAAACAGCCGGTTCAATGTACCGAACCCCCTGCATCCCCCTGTCGATGTGATGTGGCGCACCCAGTATGTCGGTACCCATGTGGCGGAAGGAAGTTACTCCGATACCCTTTTCAGGGCGCTCCCCGAAGCCGGAAGCCTGGTCTTCCGGTCGTCAAACAATCGCGATGCCGTTTACATGCATTTCATCGGAAAACATGGCATCCCGCTCTCCGGAGCCAAAGCACACCACCAGGGCGATGCCGGCAGTTTTTCGCTGATGGCAAACGGGGAACTTCTGGCAGTGGATCCCGGCTACCCCGGATACCAGGAGTCGTATGCTGTGAACAATGCCTCCAATCACTCGCTGATCCTGGTGAACGGATCGGGGCCGCTGCCTCCGGTGGGAGAACTGGTGAGCACCGAGACCAATACCTGCTGGATCAGGGATTGTTTCACTGTGCCTGCGATCAGCTATGGAGAGATCCGGACATCCTATTTCAGTGCAGAGATCAGCCGGAAAAACATTTTCATCCGGAACCGGTACTTCATTCTGAGTGACGGCATCACTTCGGGAAATGCCAATTCCTATACGTTTCAACTACAGGGAAACGGCCTTGCAGGTGGCGCTTCCGGCACACCGGAAGGAGCCTTCCTGCCCGATTTTCCCAACCACCAGGGCACCTGGTCGCGTGATTCAACCCACCTGCTTGTCCATACCGTCGCAACCAACGGTGCGACAGATTACTCCTTCGCCACCGACAGCCTGGCCACAGGCACCGGCCAATACCGTCACTACACCAAGATGCTGGTTCAAAAAGACAATGCGGAGAATTCCGGCTTTCTTTCTGTTCTCTTTCCATATCTGCAGGAAGCCCCTGAAATCACGACCCTCTCAGCAGGTCCTTCGGTGAATGCTCTCCGGATCGACGACGGCGTGTTTTCCGGACTGGCGTTTGCACAGGCGATACCCGGGATGGTCATCCTCATGCCATCAGTCACCGGCCTCCCTGAAACAATTCAAGCCAATGGCACCCTGAACTTCGTGGAGTACGATCCCGTGTCTCCCGTTCTTTTTTTCCTCGGCAACGGAGACAGCCTCCGGGCAGGAGGCTACGATTACATCCTGTGTGACCATCACATGAATGTAGGGTATGATCTGGAATCCTATGCGGTACATTCAGGTTATGTCAGCGACTCAGGGTGGGTTGGTTTGCACGCGATCCCGGCAGAATACTTCCAGCCAACCTCAGGAAATTACACGTCGTATTATCCGGATCCGGTCAACGCGATGCTCTGGGTTCATTTCTCTTCCGCCTCGGAATTCTTGATTGAACTGGCGGAGGGCAGGAGGGATCACCCCGAAAGAGACGGAGAAACATGCCTGATCAGGACCCTCGGGAATGGAACGTATGAACTGGTCTACTTTTGCGAAGGTCATTTCAACGGAACCCTAAACCTTTGTGATCTCACCGGTAAAAAGCTGGTAAGCAGGGTTATTTCAGGTTCACCAGGTGAGAACCGCTACCCCGTGGATCTGTCCGGCTATTCTCCCGGCCTTTTCCTTCTTTCCATTACCACACCCACAGACCATGCTGCCATAAAGATTCTGCATCCCTCCATTTCAGGGCAATGAATGGATCTATGCCTTGTTAATTACTCTTTAATCGTTGAATTTCAGCTTTTAGCTGTTCGATTACTTCTACATTATAAATGCGTTTCATTCCTGAACTCTTTATTGAGTAAACAAAGAACACTTTCCCGCCAAAATCACGTTCAAACCTTTCGTGATTGGCAGAATGCATTTCAATCCATTGATATTGATTTAATGCTTGACCGGAAAGGATTGGCTTAATTTGAAGTCCAATGAAACGATCACCAACCTTTATAAAAAAATCAACGCTATAAGTCCGATCCCAATGATCGGGTGCAGGTTCAATTGTAATACCAAGTGCTGCTTCTAACTGACCGTAAATTGTTTCTATTTCAGTAACATATCCTTCGTACGTTCTGTTGAGAATAAGGTTGTAGGCATAATCAATACATTCTTCTTCTGTTATTGAGAGTAATTCCTTTTGAACAACTTCGGTTAGTTTGATGTAGAGTGTTTGACCTAATCCTGTTATGTATTCCCTTGTGATTCGAATGCCATTCTTTTTCTTTTGGGTTGCATTTAAAAAATAGTAGTTTTCCCATTCCTCAAAGCTTGAAGGAGCACAAGCCCTGATTAATTCTGATGTAGGGCCTACACTATGTGCTTTATTCAAACCCCATCTATTTAGACCATAATTTAAAAGGGTTTCCCTTTTGAATTTCAGATTTCTACCCTCTGAACCGGTAATCCATTCCTCTGCCATTATTTC
>JAFGNY010000359.1 GCA_016926765.1 Bacteroidales bacterium
CACGCAGGGAATCAGCTTTGGCAGAAAATTCGATGGAATAATCCCCTTCAAAATCGGTCAGGGTACCAAGGGTGGTCCCCGACACAACGATGTTGGTAAATGGAAGGGGTTCCCCGGTAGATGCATCGGTGACCTTGCCCATGATCTTAGTGACTTGTGCAGGCAGGTTGAGGCTGAAAAGAAGGAACACCATCACGAGGATCCAGACAGGTACCCGCTCTGTTTTCATAATCAGATTTCAGGAATGGATTAAAAAATACCCTCTTTCAGGATGTCATGCAGGTGGATCATTCCGAGGTAGACATCATTTTTTAATACGATCAACTGGGTGATATTATTATTACGCATCAGGTGTAATGCTTCAATGACCAGGGTTTCGGGTTCGATAATTTTCGGATTAAGGCTCATAACATCTTCAGCCGTAACTTTTTCCAGTTCGATGTTTTTTTCAAGCATCCGGCGAAGGTCTCCGTCTGTGATCATCCCGACCAGTTTATCCTCCTTCAATACCGCTGTTGCTCCAAGTCGTTTGGATGAGATTTCCAGGATAACGTTTTTAATATTATCGGAATAGGTTACTTTTGGCACGGGATTGTTGACGTAGAGATCTGCGACGGTTAGATAGAGCGTTTTTCCCAGCACACCTCCCGGGTGGATTTTGGCAAAATCACTGGCCGTAAATCCACGGCTCTCAAGCAGGCATATAGCCAGGGCGTCACCCATAACCAACTGGGCTGTGGTGCTTGAGGTAGGAGCCAGGTTATTGGGACAGGCTTCCTGGGAAACGGATGTGTTGATCCAGTAAGTTGCATGGGTGGCAAGGTACGAAATGGGATTTCCTGCCAGGGCAAGAAGCGGATTTCCGTTCTTTTTAATCAGTGGGACAAGGATTTTGATCTCCGGGGTCTCTCCGCTTTTAGAGAGACAGAGGACGACATCATCTTTCTGGATGATGCCCAGATCTCCGTGGATAGCATCGGCAGCATGCATGAATACGGCAGGCGTTCCGGTGGAGTTGAAAGTTGCAACGATTTTTTGCCCGATGATGGCACTTTTTCCAATCCCTGTTACAATGACGCGTCCACCTGCATGGAGGATCACGTCAACGCACCGGATAAAATTTTCGTCGATGGAAGAGATCAGGCCTGTGATGGCATCAGCTTCCTGGCGGATGGTTTTCAGGGCGGATTCCCGTATATCTGTGATGGTATTCAAAATGCAATTTTTTAAAAAAAATTTGGTTGTATGGGAATATTTGTGATTATATTTGTATATAGAGGTTCAATTCTTTTATAATCAGGGAATCTCGAACAAAAGTAACTAATTAACCAGAGAATTACAATGTCGGGGAGCAAGGACGATAACAATCTGCATGATGCCTTAAAGAGAGTATTTGGATTTGATACCTTTAAAGGCAACCAGGAGGCCATTATCAAGAATGTTCTTGCCAGGAAAGATACGTTCGTCATTATGCCAACGGGTGGTGGGAAATCATTGTGCTACCAACTCCCTGCCCTTATTCAGGAGGGAACGGCTATCATCGTTTCACCACTGATTGCACTGATGAAAAATCAGGTGGACTCCATGCGCAGTTTCGGGACAGAAGAGGAGGTAGCTCATTTTATGAATTCATCCCTGTCGCGCCAGGAGATCATTCAGGTGAAAAAAGACATCACAAAGGGAAAGACAAAACTGCTGTATGTCGCACCGGAAACGATCACGAAGGAAGATAACATCGACTTCCTCAGAAATATCAAGATTTCGTTTTTTGCCATTGATGAAGCACACTGCATTTCTGAGTGGGGTCATGATTTCAGGCCCGAATACCGTCGATTGAGGCCCATTATAGAAGCAATCGGTCAGAAAGTTCCGGTCATCGCCCTCACGGCAACAGCTACTCCCAAGGTTCAGCAGGATATCCAGAAGAACCTGGGAATGATGGATGCCACCGTGTTCAAGGCCTCCTTCAACCGGCCTAACCTCTATTATGAAGTAAGGCCCAAAGCCAAAACGGTTGTTAAAGATGTCATCAAATACATTAAAAGCCAGTCAGGGAAATCAGGTATCATTTACTGCCTGAGCCGTAAAAAGGTGGAGGAGCTGGCCGAGTCGCTTACGCTCAATGGGATCAAAGCGCTACCCTATCATGCAGGGCTTGACGCTGCTGTAAGAAGGGAAAACCAGGACAAGTTCCTGATGGAGAAAGTGGATGTGATCGTTGCCACTATTGCATTTGGAATGGGGATCGATAAACCCGATGTCCGTTACGTGATCCATTTTGATATGCCAAAAAGTCTTGAAGGATATTACCAGGAGACGGGCAGGTCGGGGCGCGATGATGGCGAAGGGAACTGCATTGCCTTTTACAGCTATGACGATATCCTGAAACTGGAGAAATTCCTGAAGGGGAAAACGGTTGCAGAACAGGAGATCGCGAAACATCTTCTATTTGAAACAGTCAGCTACAGCGAATCATCCGTCTGTCGCCGGAAGCAGCTCCTTCACTATTTCGGAGAGATCTTTACCGAAGAAAACTGTCAGAACTGTGATAACTGTCTCCATCCGAAGAAGAAATTTGAAGGCAAGCAGCATATGCAGATTGTTCTCGAAGCCATTCTGGCCATGAAAGAACAGGTGAAGCATAAACATCTGATCAATGTGCTGATTGGCAAATTGACCACTCCTGTTAAGAATTATAAACACAACAAACTCGGGGTTTTTGGAAAAGGGGCTGACAAAGATGAGAAGTACTGGAATGCAGTGATCCGTCAGTGCCTGATTGAACGGCTTGTTACAAAAGATATTGAGAATTATGGCATTCTCAGGATGAATCCCGAAGGCCATAAATTTCTGAAAAAGCCCTGGTCGGTTATGCTGGTCGATGACCACGATTATGAGAATCCGGAAGAGGAGGAGTTTCTGGAAGCCATGGGATCGAAGAGCAGCACTACGGATAAAACGCTCTTCAGCATGCTGAAGGATTTGAGGAAACAGATCGCCAGGAAAGAAAAACTTCCTCCTTTTGTCATCTTCCAGGACCCATCTCTTGAAGATATGGCGATACAGTATCCCATCACCTCCGAAGAGATGAAGCAGATTACCGGAGTCGGATCGGGGAAAGCGCTCAAATACGGAAAACCGTTTCTTGATCTCATCAAAGAGTATGTGGAGGAGAATGAGATTATCCGGCCGATGGATATGGTAGTGAAATCGGTGATCAACAAATCGGGGCTCAAAGTGTACATTATCCAGAGTATCGACCGGAAGATTTCGCTGGCAGATATTGCAATTGCAAAAAACCTGACCTTTGATGAGTTGCTTACAGAGGTGGAACATATCGTCAGCGCCGGGACGAAAATTGATATCAACTATTATATCGACGAAATCGTAGATCCTTTTCACCAGGAGGAAATATTCGACTATTTTCGCACGGCAGAAACCGATTCGGTTACCAAAGCGTTGCAGGATCTTGGAGAAGATGAGTACGCGGAGGAGGAGATCCGGATGATGCGAATCAAATTTTTATCTGAACTTGGAAATTAATCAATTCACTATGGAAAAAAAAGCGGTTAACCTGAACACGGTTTTGTTACTTGTTGTACTGGCCGGACTAGTTGTTCTTTACATTTTATTTTTTACCTCACACAAACCCATGAAGTCAGAGCAGATTTCCGGAGACTCGACTGAAGTAGCTATGCTTACCGGCCCAAGAATTGTTTTTGTCAATATCGATACGCTGAATGAACAGTATGAATTTGTGAAACTTCTGAAGCAAAACCTGG
>JAFGNY010000059.1 GCA_016926765.1 Bacteroidales bacterium
CATCCTGAGGGTAAAGTTACCGGTGTTCGGGTTGGGGAACACGGCAATTGTCAGGTGTTCGGCCAGCTCATTGATCCCGGTACAATCCTTGAAGGTGACGGTCACCTCGTCGGATCCGTCACAGCCATCTTCGCTGGTGATGGTCACGGTGTAGGTCTGGCTGCCGATCCCCACACCGGTGGAATCGACGGTGATCGTCGGGGTGGTTTCACCTCCGGGGCTCCACAGGTAACTCACTGCTCCGGAAGTTGTGGCATCGAGAGTATAGGTCAGCTGGGCACAGATGGCTGTATCGGGGCCAAGATCTACCTGTGGAGTGAGATGGATGGTCAGCAGCATCGAATCCTCCGCGGCATCACACACACCCGTACTGGCAGCCATCAACTTCAATGTGGCGGATCCTGCCTGAATATCCAGTTCCCCTGGCAGATAGGTAGGATTGATTTCATGGATATCGCTGAAGGTTCCGTCACCTTCTGTTGTCCAGGTGATCTCAAGATAATTGGAAGCAACGGCATCCCCGATCAGATACCCGGCAGAGCAACCTGACGCATCAGCTCCGGCATCTGCCTGAGGGGGTGTTTCGATCGTCAGGGTCATCTCGTCGGTGATGATCACATCATCCGGTCCATAGGCAGTGATCGTGAGAAGAACACTTCCGGCGGTAATATCTTCCGCGCTGGGTGTGTAGATGGGATTATAGAGAGTGGGATCATCGAATCCCCCGGTTCCGCTGGTGGTCCACATGATCGAGTCGTAACCGATAGCGGCGCTCATCAGCTGATAGGAATTTCCGGCGCATACCACACCATCTGCACCGGCGCTGACTGCGGTCTGGTACTCAGGAGGAAAGATGATGTAGTCCACCCAGCCGCGGTCGTCGCCCTGGATGTTCATCCCGTTCTTGATATATTTCCAGGTGAAGGTATGCGGGCCTGCGAGAACCGGATAAGTTTGGAATTGCCAGTCGGTCTCCCCGGTCCATGTACCAACCAGCAGGTCGTCAATAAAAAACTGGAGCTTGTCGCTGAATGTTTCCGAAGAGACTTTCCGGTGGAAACTGATCGAATCGTCTACCAGCACGTTGTAGTTGATCGTGAGCCCCGAGGACTCATTATCTGCAATTTGACCTGAATGAGCCGAATAGTTCCCTTCCCATTTGACATCAGGATCGATCACCCAGGGCAAAGCTCCTGTGAACTCCCATGGAAATTTCAGGAAATTCCCGGTTTCCCAGTCTTCGACATAGAGGCCGATCCTTGCCGATTGATAGAATTCGCCCATACCGTACTCCCATGTCGCCACATTATGAAATACAGTGGCGGAGCCATAAGGACAGTCGCTGCTGACCTGAATGGGGAAAGATGCGGTGGTGGATTCTCCCGGGGCAAGGGTTCCAAGATCAATCGAGTTGTCGAGGACGGCCACAAAGGAGTTACTTGATTCAAGGGTGCTGACAATGTCGAGAGCGTCATATTCCCCGGTGTTTTCAGTCAAAAAGCTGATGATGGCAGATTCTCCCGGATCCAGATGGCCATTGTTATTTCCGGCGGCATCGTTGATCGACATGCTCAGGATGGTGACTGCGGGTGCATGAGCCTCAATATCAAAGTAGCTGACGGTTGTGGTATCGAGCGAATTGACTGCGGTGACTTTAAACGTTACCATGTATCCATCTGGAATATAACTGGATACCTCAAATTTGAAGGCATCCAGGATGGTGATAGATTCCCCGATATCAAAATTCCCATAAAATTCTGTGCTGTCTTCAAAGGTGATATAAGGGGATTCGGTGGAGAGAGTTACCATCACATCTTCTGCTTCAAGGTCGCCGTTGTTCAGCATCTCCAGGCCCAGAAGGATGGTTTCGCCATAATCCATCCGGCCGTTTCCGTTGCCCGGATCGTCGTCGTCAATAAAGTCATCCTGGTAGATTACCTGGGATGCCGGAATATGGAGGTTGATAGGAGAGACATAGCTCATGGCATAGCCAAGACGGTTATCTGTCCAGCAGGGATATGCTTTGCCGTTGTACATATCGATTCCGAGGTAATCGCCGAAATAGCCTGATGCCATTCCCGGAATCGGGGAGGGGGTCCAGGAGACGTCGCTGACTTTCATCTCTTCCCATGTTTCGCCGCCATCCTGCGACCAGGCCATCCAGGTTTCACACTGGTTGTTGTTCACATTCCGGTTATCATAATAGACTACGCTAAGTTGTCCGTTGGCCTGGTCGCAGGCAATCCACGACATGTAATGGGTCTTTCCCTGTCCCGATGGATCCTGGTTCACTTTGACCGGAGCCGACCAGGTATCTCCCTGATCCGTAGATTTGATGATGTAGATATCACGGTCGGAACCACTGTTCACCCCGGGGTAACCGATATTTGGCCAAACGATGTAAATGGTGCCACGGTAAGCGCTGTTGCTGATGTCGCAGGCCATCGAAGGGAAGGAGTTGACGCGTTGGTTCTGCGGCACGCCTGTTGTACGGACCCCCTTGATATTATTCAGGATCCTGGAAGAGGGTTCCCAGGTGACCCCTCCGTCCATTGATCTGGCAAACCCGATGGCTTTTTCATCCGACGGCCAGGAGTCATAGACTGACCAGGCAGCATAGACCTCCCCATCGGGGCCGGTCTTGAAATTTACCCCCTGGTTATGGCTGCCTGCATTGGTCTCATAACTGATGTAGATTTTTGGTTCCCAACTTGTTCCGTTGGTGATGGAACGAGTTACGCGGATTTCGGAGCCCTCCATCCAGCCGTCATACAGATTGCCGTTGTATGGGCTCGTTGGACTGTTATCCACCCATAGGTGGTTTTTGTCCGTGCTGCCTGTGCCTGGAACAGTGGCGGTCCATGTAACACCATTGTCGTCGGAATAAGAAACTCCCTGACCCATAGAGGTGGTGATATATCCGATAAAATACCTTCCGCTCATATTCATGCATGCCACGGGGTCTCCGTAGTTCACTCCCGTGGGACCCTGAACCGATCCGCCCCAGGTAACGCCTTCATCAAATGAATCCAGACGATCTGCGCCATAGAATGAACTGGTATTCGGCCAGTTCCCCGAATTGTTCGAGTTAAGCACATGGGCTTCATCATTGGGATTCACCACGATGGAGTTCTCGCTCTGATGCGCCGATTCTTCAGTTACCGGTACATCCGGTGAGTCGTCGATCAACACACCGTCAATCAATACTTCAGTCCCGCTATAAACTGCCGGAGGAACCTTAATAAACGGCTGAACGGGGACCAATCCCCAGGCAACACATTGATTCCAGTATCCCATATTATCGATACGCGTATCCACCTGAAATCCCGGAGGAGGAGCACTGGGTTCCTGGGCGGCCAGGTCAGGAATGGTCAGATATATGGTGCTGGCAAGCACCATCAGTGTAAATAAATATTTCATAATGTGCGTATTTTTTGGTTTATATAAATCCTTCTCCAAAGATACACAATTATTTTTTTATCCTTTCAGATGATCAAATGAAATGAACCTGACGCAAGTTTTTCATATATTTGTAGTCTAATAAGTAGATGTTTTTGAAATGCGTAACTGGATCCTGAAAGCAAGCGTTCTCTTTTTATCGCTCCTGATGATTTACAGCACCAAGGGTGTGGCTGTATATCATCATATTTGCGGATGCCATTTCGCTCCGGAAACTTCCAAACAGGCCTGTTTGATTCATCATTCCGACTGTAAATCGGTTGAAATGTCTTTGGCCGGGTCTTGCTGTTCCGGCACGCACTTCGATTGTTGTGCTGCTGAAAATCATGCAGGTTGCCATACCGAAGTCACTTATCTGAAAGTTCCCATTATCTCCCTATTACCCGTTGAAGAACAAGAGGTTCAGGCATCTGTTCTCCCGTTACCCGATTTCTTGTTGCAGGATCGTTCTCTGAAAGACGAGGTGACTGCCGGAAGGAACTTTTTTGTCCCTTCTCATACATTCATGCCACAAACGGGAGAATCACTGGTCATCCTTCTGCATATTATTAAAATCCCTTTCCCGGAAAACCTTTCGTAAACTCCTCCGGAATTTTTTCGCTTTGTTCGTTTCAAGGCATTGAGTCCGGCCCCTGACGTCACGATCTTTCAAACCGCGTGATGCTGTGTGGGATCTGTGATCTGATAAAACGAAAGTGATGTTACAATGAAAGGTTTAAAAATGAAAATTGATCGAATAATAGCATACCTTCTTGCTGGTTTGTTAACCATGTTTTTCCAGCCCCTTCCGGCCCAGACAATCAAGGGATTTGTTTTCGAGCGGAACGATCAGAATACAAGACTTCCGCTTACCGGTGTCAATATTTACTGGGCTGGAACTACCCTGGGAACAGTTACAGATACAGAGGGAAATTTTACTCTGGATGAAAAAGGCATCCGTGAAGGGAAACTGGTATTCAGCCTTATGGGATATCGAAAAGATACCTTATGGATTGCCAGCGCTTCCAAACGAATTGATAAGGAGATGCAACCCGACAGGCTGACACTGGGAGAGGTGGTTGTGACAGGAAGACAGGACGATTCTTTCGTTTCCAAACTCAATCCGAGATACACACAGGTTATCACAACCGGAGAACTTCAGAGGGCAGCCTGCTGTAACCTGGCTGAAAGCTTCGAGACAAGCGCCTCCGTGGATGTCTCTTTTAGTGATGCCATCACAGGGGCGAAGCAGATCAGCCTGCTTGGGCTTTCGGGCCTCTATAGTCAGATCATGACTGAAAATATCCCTCTCATCAGGGGATTGGTCTCTTCCTATGGTCTCAGCTATATTCCAGGGCCCTGGATGGAATCAATACAGGTGGCGAAAGGATCCAGCTCTGTGGCACAGGGTTACGAATCGGCCACAGGCCAGATCAATGTCGAGTATAAAAAACCTGAATCGAGCGAAAAACTCTTTATCAATGCCTATGGCAACAGTAATCTAAGAGTTGAATTGAATGGGAACGGCACCATCCACCTCAACGATAAGTTAAGTACCATGCTTCTGGTTCACGGAAGTAATTTGTCACACAAGGCTGACAAGAACGGGGATGGATTTATGGATCTCCCTTTATCGACTACCCTGATGGCCATGAACCGGTGGGATTACATCAACCCGGGAAAATATATTTCGCGACTGGCAATCAAGTATCTCTATGAAGACCGCAACGGAGGAGAGATGACATTCGACCGGGAGCAGTTTGGGTTTGACACCACTGGAATATCTGACGGAAGTAAACGCTATGGCGTCCACATCAACACGCACAGGGTGGAGGGATTCTGGAAAAACGGCGTTTTTATCGGTCCTGAAGGGGAGACAAGTCTCGGACTGATCATTTCCGGCATTCATCATAACCAGAACGCCTTCTTTGGAATTGACAGGTATGACGGAAACGAGCAGTTGTTCTATACCAATCTGATTCTGACCACACAGTTCAGGGAGCACCGACACCGTATCTCGGCCGGGTTGAGTTATTCACTTGACAACTACAAGGAAATGTATGCTCAGCACCAACTGACTTACCTGTACCAGGTTACCGGTGATACAAGTCAGGGAGCATGGTACAACCTGATAGGCGATACGGTGGTAAACTTCAATCAGGACAGGAATGAACAGGTGGCAGGAGCATTTTTTGAGTATACCTTAGATTTTCATGACAAGTTTGTGATGATAGCTGGTGTGCGGGCCGATTACAACAACCTCTATGGTTGGCTGGTGACGCCAAGACTGCATCTCAGAGCTCAGATCAATGAAAACACCAGTTTGAGAGGTTCCGTTGGAAAAGCTTACCGGACGGCCAACATCCTGGCGGAGAATTTAAACCTGTTAATGAGTCAGAAAAAACTGCATATCGCCCAGGATCTTGAACAGGAAGCTGCCTGGAACTACGGCCTGAATTTTTCTACTGAATTCACTCTCTTCGGCAGGAAAGCAGATTTCGCATTCGATATCTACCAGACGACGTTCCAGAAGCAGGTGATTGTGGATATCGACAGCATCCCGACCGATATTTTCGTTTACAACCTGAATGGCCGTTCTCTTGCCTTTTCCACTCAGGCACAACTGACGGTCAGGCCACTGGAGGGTCTCTCCGCCATGCTCGCGTTCAGAATCAATGATGTCAGAGTCACTGAAGGAGGGGTTCTGAAACAAAAACCATTAGTCAACGCCTATAAAGGACTTCTCACCCTATCTTATGCAACGAAATTCGAAAAGTGGAAATTTGATCTCACCGGACAAGTAAACGGTCCTTCCAGGCTTCCCAATATGAAGAGTTTACCAGCTGATCTCAGGCAGGATGAATATTCTCCTGTCTGGTTCAATTTGCTTGCTCAGGTCACGAGGAAGTTCAGGCATTTCGATGTGTACATCGGGGGCGAAAATCTGACAAATTACCGGCAGGCGGATCCGATTGTAGAGTACTGGGCGCCTTACCATACCTATTTTGACGGATCAATGGTATGGGGGCCTGTCACAGGGATCATGATTTATGCGGGAGTGAGGTATACTCTGAAATAATTAGGAATGACGAAAGACGAAAGACGAATGACGAAAAACAAATAGTAAATATTAACAGGAATATTAAATAGGATGTTTTATGAAAACAATTTTGAAAGCCGGATTGACAGGATTTGTTTTGGTTTTTTTCTTTGTTCTACAGGGAATTGGACAGGAGATAAAAAAAGAGGATACACTTACGGTTCAGACATCGGCGGTATGCGGTATGTGCAAGGAGCGTATCGAACAGGGTCTTGCATTTGAGAAAGGAGTTAAAAAAGCCAGCCTGGATGAAGAGACCAAAAAAGTGAAGGTCATATTTTACCCCGCAAAAACGAATCCGGATATCATCAGGAATGCCATATCAAAGCTTGGCTATGATGCCGACAATGTGGCGGCTGATCCGAAA
>JAFGNY010000060.1 GCA_016926765.1 Bacteroidales bacterium
AGCGCCACAAAGGCGGAGATCAATACCGCCCCTGCCACCACCAGAGCAAACTCCCTGAACAGCCGTCCGGCCAATCCTTCGAGAAACATGACAGGCAGGAACACCGCAGCCAAAGTTATGGTAGTGGAGATCACGGCAAAATAGATCTCTTTCATCCCTTTGAAAGCAGCTTCCATAGGGCTCATCCCGATATCGATCTTGGTGTAGATATTTTCCAGCACCAGGATGGCGTCATCACACACCAATCCGATAGCCAGAACCATTCCCAACAGGGAGAGCACATTGATCGATAATCCGAAGATCGCCATCAGGGCAAACGTTCCGATCAGCGAAACCGGAATCGTAACCACCGGAATCAGTGTCGAACGCCAGTCCCTCAGGAAAAAGAATATGATCAGAATGACCAGACAAAGGGAAAGGATGATGGTTTGCTTGACATCTTTGATGGCATTGCGTTCAAAGGTGGTAAAGTCGTAACCCATGATCACCTCGTAATCAGCCGGAATACTCTTTTTCAGTTGATCCATCCGGGCATAGACTTCATCGGCGATGCGGATGTTGTTGGCCCCATGCTGTGGAATCACACCAAGGAGGATCACATCCTGCCCACTCATCCTGGTGGTCGAACGGTCATTTTCGGGATAGAGTTCCGCGTGACCTACATCGGAGATCCGGATGATGCTTCCGTCCTCCTGGCGGATGATCAGGTCGTTGAAATCTTCCGGTGTCTCAAGAAGTCCGAGTGTGCGGATGGAAAGCTCGGTCAGATTTCCCTCCACGCGCCCCGAGGGTTTTTCGATGTTCTCGCGGTTCACCGCTTTTTTAACATCTACCGAGGTGATCCCGGTTGCCGACATCCTGGCAGGATCCAGCCATAGCCTCATCGAATATTTTTTCTCTCCATAAACCCTCACCTCCCCTACGCCATCGATGGTCTGCAACCGGTCTTTGAACAGGTTCTCCGCTACGTCATTCACCTCCATGATGTTTTTGGTATTGCTCTTCAGGATTACCAGGATGATTGGCGTGGTGTTGGCGCTTTGTTTCTCTACAACCGGAGGCTCGATATCTTTGGGTAAAAGCCGGAGGGTTTTTGAGACCCGGTCGCGTACGTCGTTCGTTCCGGCATCCATATCCACATTCAGATTGAATTCGACAGTGATCAAACTCGATTGCTCTGTGGATACGGAGGTGATCGAACGGATGCCTTCGATCCCGTTGATCGCCTCTTCCAACGGATCGGTGATCTGCGCACGGATGATGTCGGCATTGGCGCCTGTGTAAATAGTAGTCACTGTGACCAGAGGGGGATCCATCTCAGGAAATTCCCTGACACCCAGGTACCGGTAACCCACAAAACCAAAGATGACGATGGCCAGGGTCATCACCAAGGTCAATACAGGTCGTTTGATACTGACTTCCGAGAGGCTCATCTTACCGGATGTTTTGTATGGCAACAGGAATGCCAGGCCTGACCCGGAGCAGATTCGTCGTGATGAGGGTATCCCCGGGAACCAGGTTTTCCAGGATCTGAACCGCTTCAGCCGTCCTTTCCCCGGTCTTCACATGAATATTCACCGCTTTCCCGTCCTTCACCACAAAAACGGAATAGCCCTCCTGGGAAGGGATCAGGGCCTGGGTGGGTACAAAGAGCGAGGCTTCGCCAGATTGCAGCTGGAGGCCGACCTTCACCGAAGTGCCGGGGATCAGTTTTACCCCGGGATTCCTGAGGAGGGCCTGAACCTTAAGGGTGCGCGTTTTGTCATCGACTGCCGGCTCAGAAGCTTGCACAACGGCAGAATAGACATCCGGAGAGTGATCGGTACTGATTGTCACCTTCTGTCCGGGATAGATCTCCCCAGCATAGCGTTGAGGCACGGCGAAAACGATCTTCAGAAGCAGGACATCCTGCAAATCAGCCAATGGAACATCAGGGGAGACCCAGGCCCCTTCGCTCACCGACCGCAGCCCGATCTTTCCGCTGAAAGGGGCGCGGATCTCCGTCTTGGAGAGCTCCACATCCAGCGTGGCAATCTGCGCCTGCAATGTCTTTAGCCGGTTGGCCGCTTCATCGTATCTCTCCTGGCTGATCCCTCCTTTATCAAGCAGGGCATGTTCGCGTTTTTCATTGGCCGCAGCCAACTCTTCCTCCACTTTGAGGGTGTTGATCTCTGCCCGGATATCACTGTCATCCAGTTTGAAAAGCAATTGTCCTTTTTTAACGAACGTGCCTTCTTCCATGTAGATGTCCGAAACTTTTTTACTGATCTCACTGACGATGCTGACGCTTTCATTCGCCGTTAATGTTCCGATGGTCCCGATCTTCTCAGTCACAGAGGTATCCCTCACGAGGTAAACATCAACCGGTAACGCACTCTGCTGAATTGAACGGGAAGTCTCCTTCTTTTTCTCGTTGCAACGGACAAACTTGAATACGGTCAGAAAAATCAGTAAAAGAAGAAACAACGAAATGACCAAAATCTTTTTGATGGACATAGTGTCTGATTAGTTGATGAACCTATACAAAGTTGCAATTTCTATTTTAATCTCCAAAATCTTCACGGCCGAAAAGAAAAATTATGAGCAAATGTTCATTATCTTTGCTGCCATTTTTTGCTCTTACACCATAAAATCCATATGGAACTCATTTATATCCTTATCGCTCTGTTTTTCGGAAGCGTCGGCAGCGTTGCTCTTGCGGGGATTTTACTGACCCTCCGCCAGGAAAAACTGGAAAGCGTTTCAACCTATTTAATGTATCTCGCCGGGGGAACCCTGATCGGGGCAACTTTTCTCGGAATGATCCCAAAAGCCATCAGCATGACCAACCCCCGATTTGTGCTTCAGGCCATTCTTATCGGGATCCTGTTGTTTTTTATTCTGGAGAAGGCCATTTTATGGCGTACCTGCCGAAACAAAGAGTGTGAACGGCATCTGCATGCAGCGGCGCCGATTATTCTGATTGGAGACGCCTTTCATAATGCCATCGACGGAATTGTGATCGCTGCTTCCTTTCTGACTTCGACTGAACTGGGTATTTTTGTCACACTATCGGTTATTCTGCATGAGATCCCCCAGGAGCTTGGAGATTTCGGTATTCTGATCAAGGGCGGCCTTTCCAAGAGAAAAGCTTTCTGGTTCAACGTTTTATCGGGCAGTACCGCCATCGTTTTCGGGGTGGTAGCCTATTACACCCTCGAATCTCTCCAGAGCTGGATCCCTTATACACTCGCCTTCTCGGCAGCCAGCTTTCTCTATATTGCGATGGCTGACCTGATCCCTGAAATGCACCGGAAAACCACTCTGAAGGATTCACTCAGCCAGATTTTCCTCATCATCCTGGGAATCGCGATCATGTACTCCATCATCCTGTTTAAATAATCCTGAAAGCTTTTTAAAACCAAAAATCTTCTATGAGTCCACAGAAACTTTACCCTGAATCCGGTGTCGAACTGACTCCATTTCTGGCCCGGTATTATGATCAGATACTGAATATCGGATCCGTCGGAAAATACGGCCGGTTCATTCACAAGGCGATTCAGGATACCGGTATCCGGCCAGGTGATACCATCATTGACCTGGGTTGCGGCACTGGCCGGAATGCCGCACTGATGCTGCCCAATCTCGGGGAAGCAGGAAAAGTCACAGGAGTAGACCTCTCTCCCATCATGCAACAGCAGTTTGAACGTCGATTTGCCGGGGAGGAACGGGCTCGGTTTTTTAAACACCGGATTGATATCCCGTTTGACCTGGGGGAAAAGGCCGATATCATCTTTATCAGCTTCGTGATCCATGGATTCCCTCATGAGGTGCGGGAGGCGATTTTATCCAATGTCAGAAACAACCTGAAACCAAAGGGAGTTTTTGTCATTCTGGATTATGCCGAATTCGATCTGCAGAAGATGCCATGGCTGCACCGGTCAATTTTCAAGCTGTTCGAGTGCCCCTATGCATTCGATTTTATCGAACGGGACTGGAAGAAAATCCTCTCTGAGAAAGGATTTGAAACCACTTTCGAAGAGTTCTATTTCTGGAATTATATCCGGTTACTGAAAAGCAGGTCACTTCAGTAAATTCCCGAAGGAGATCCCCGCGTAAAGCGTCCGGGGCAGTCCAGGCCCATAGATATATCCCGGATCACGGTCGATCCCCCGGTCGAAATCCTTCTGGTAACTGTTCAGGATGTTCTTCATTCCCGCATAGATCTGCAACGAAGTGCCATTCAATGGAATAGTATAGCTCAGTTTGACTGCCCAATCGAAAAAGTCACCTGAAGTGCGCAGCTCCCCGGTTTCGGGATCGGCCTGATCGGGTCCGAAATAGGGGACCAGCATGGGGCCGGTATAATTCAGAGTGGATGAGATCCCGAATTGTTGCATGGGAGTCCATTCGAACGTAAGGTAGCCATAAGCGTCTGGTGTCCTCAGAAAACGTTTCTCCCCGAACTCCTGTATCTCCTCGTACCGGCTTTGCTGCCAGGTCAGGCCCGAGGTGATGGTCATCCGGGGCGCCAGCGCTACATTCACCTCAAGTGTCCCTCCCGCAACGAAAGCTCCGCTGGAGGCATTTTCCCGGATGTAGAGAACAGTGCCGGCCGAATCCGGGGGGTTGAATTCCATCGTAAAGGGATTCACGAGCAAGGTATAGAAACCTTCCAGCCGGATATCCAGGCCCACCTTCCCCACCATTCTGGTAAAACCAAGGGAAGCCATGATACTGTGACTGGTTTCCTGTTTCAAATCCGGATCATTGACATGGATTACCCGGCGGGAACCTGAAGACTCGATATGCAGGTCCTCGTCAAAGATCTGGGGAGCCCGGTATCCCTGGCTGTAACTGATCCGCCCCTGTAACGATGGGGTGATGTTGACCAGCAACCCGATTCTGGGAACCAGAACCAGATTCTGGTTAGTGAGGGTCATCTCTTCATGATCCCAGATGCTGTAATGGTCGAGCCTCAGTCCGGCCGAAAAGGTCATGATCTTCCATTTCAGTTCATACTGGGCAAAAGCGCCTATAGTATTCATGATCTGGTTAGCCAATTGGGTATTGCCTACATGAGGGACAGATATAACCGAATCATTCACAATGATGGCATTGTCAATATCGGGATACCCCAATTTGGTATCTTTCAGGATGCTCCCCTGATCGTCAATCCCGGTAATGAGGCTTGATTTGCCGAATTTTGCCAGGTATTGGACGCCCGCAGCCCAGTTGAACTGGGTCGTATGTCCGTAATCCTTCAGAGATTGATTGGCGCCGTAATAAGAGTCGCGGTTTACATATTGTCCCGACGCGTAAACCGATAAGACATCGGCTTCCCGGAAATAGCTGTCGAGAGCCACTCCGCCATTGAGGAACGTATGCTCCACCGCTTCCGCAATATTGGCTTCGTGAGGCAATACATCAAACTGGTCTCCTCCCCGGCGCTTCTCATGGATGGCGAAGAAGTCGGCCGTCAGCTTGCTACGCTCCCCAAACCGGTGGTACAACCGGGTTCCGGCAGTAAGGTTTTTCAGCAAGGCGAGTTCGGAATAGCTATCGTCATTGACATCAAAAGGCTGGCGGTTCCGGTAGAACGCAAAGAGATTCAGACCGGATTTCTGATCGCCCGAAACCACCGATCCATTCATGTTGACGGTAAAGTCCATAGCAGGAGTACCGGAGTCCTTCAATCCAAGTCCGATGGCCCCGGAACCTACTCCGAACTCATAAGAGTTCTTTACCGGCTCCTGCAGGATCAGGTTGATCGTTCCGGCGATGGCATTGGAGCCATACAGAACCGATCCGCCTCCTTTGACGACCTCCACCCGTTTAATCATGTTGGCCGGGATCATCTCCAGTCCGTATACTGCCGCCAGTCCTCCGAATACCGGCCGACCATCGATCAGGATCTGGGAATAAGCGCCCTCCATCCCGTTCATCCGAACCTGGTTGAAGCCGCAGTTCTGGCAATCGTTTTCCATGCGGAGGCCCGGACTGAAGTTCAATCCTTCACTGAGGGTGACCGATTGGGTAGTGGAAAAGAGTTTCGGAGAGAGAGTATTGACCAGAACAACGGATTCTTTGCGGCTTTTTGTACGCTTGTCACCAGTCACTATCACCTCCTCCAATCCCAAGGCATCTTCCTGTAAACTGAAATTGACCTCTTTGGTCTGCCGTTCATGGATCATTACCTCTTTGTCCTGAGATGCATATCCCAGAAATTGCGCCCGGATGGTGTGTTTACCAACAGGAAGGTTGATCAGCTGGAAATGCCCCGTTTCATCTGTGGTGGTCCCGATGCTGGTGCCTTTCACCAGGATGGTGACAAAGGGGAGGTGTGTCTCCCCGCATTTTACATGGCCTACGATGTTGGCATCGGTTTTTTTCTCCTGGCCAATGCCGGAGAGGGAGATCCCGATAAACCCGAGAAGTAGTACTAACTGAATTCTCATAATACTTTATCTGATAAGTAGAACTCTTCGCGTCTTCGCGGTTAATATGTTCACCGCTAAGGCGCTAAGGTTCTAATACACTGAAAAATTGTACAAAATGGATTTTCCGGGGAAGCAGAGGTCCCGGAGCCGGGAATCAACAGGCCGGGAAAGGGGGAGGCCGGGTCACAGGGAGTCCCCGGAAATGAACGGGAACCGGGGAGTACATCCGGGGAAAGATGAAGGCACGGATCGTGTTTCCTGCCAGGAGGACCAGGATCAGCAGACTGCCGAAAAGGAGCTGGATATGGTCCAGTACAAAGAATTCAACGGAGGAGTGATTGTGCTGTTTGTACGGAGCCGGGTCCTGTGATTTATTAAACGGGTGGGCGTGAGCGATCACGGTTCCATCCGGAAGCTTGTGCGAATGCAGGTACAAAGCATTGGTTACCACTAATCCCACGAGGGAGAGGATTACCAGAAAAACGACCGACCTGATTGTTATTCTTTTCACAATAACATGCTTCGCCGGCAAAATTACTATTTTTATTTAAATTGAATACAAGGAAAGACAAAAACCCGGGAAAAATATCAATGTGCTTAAAACTAAGGATATTCCGTTACACTGTTCGGTTCAGATAACTGGAATAATCCTTTAGAATCGGCTGGTACTCCTCTTTCATTAGTTGGGAAGAGATCATGAAGTCGGCTGTTGACCGGTTGCAGGCGGAGGGAATATTGTACAGCACAGAGATGCGCAGGAGGGCTTTTACATCGACATCGTGCGGCTGAGGTTGCATGGGGTCCCAGAGGAAGATCAGTATATCGATCCGCCCCTCGGCGATCATTGCTCCCAGTTGCTGGTCGCCGCCGAAGGGGCCTGATTTCAGCTTGATGATCCGTAGCGGCGCTTGTTTCTTCTTTTCCGGGATATCCGGGTTTGATTGCATCTCCTGAAGGATGGCCTCTTCCACGAGCCGGCCGGTGGTGCCGGTGCAGATCAGCTGGTGTTCCATCAGGATCTTATAGTTCCAGCGAACCCATTCCACCATATCGTTTTTGCGGTTGTCGTGTGCGACCAGGGCGATTCGTTTTTTGCGTGCAAAGGGCATAGGTTAAATTTTTAGACAAAGGTACTTGCTTTGACACTTGATCCGTAGAATTCAGTTAACTTCGGGCCATATTTCATCAATCGTTCATTTTCCATGACAAACACCATTTTACTTATCGGGGGCACCGGCATGCTGGGCAAACCGGTGGCCAATAAATTGAAAGAGGCTGGCTTTCCTGTCAGGCTCTTTTCCAGAAATATCTCTTCCGATCCAG
>JAFGNY010000360.1 GCA_016926765.1 Bacteroidales bacterium
AAATCGGATTTACAATACTTTTGTTTTTTAATCCTATCGGAGTCGCATTCCTGGAATGATTTGACAACCAGTTTAATGGAGAACCCGTACTTTTCTCTTCAACACCCGGTTCAAATTTTGCCGGAGAACAAAACTTGCTCAGATCGGTTTTTTGAGCAAAAATTCCCATGTAACTGAAGAGGAACAGAAATAGAATAAGTTTTCTCATAGCGCTGCAATTTTTTTGAATATTTTTTAATGTCGGAGGCTAAAATAGCCAGACGAAAAAATATTTACAAATTTTTTCTTCTAATGACCATTTTTAGAATATGAGTGATTAAATAATCAGGTTAAATGACCCAAAAATGGTCAGTCGATCACCCAACGGTTCGATTTCTAAAATGAGAAGCAACGCACAAATAAGCAGCCACCCGCAGATTTCCCTAACCTCTTTTTTCAGTGGGGATAAATGGCTTTTCAGGTTCTACGGCTTTGTAAGCAGGACGGATAATCCGTCGACCGCTGAGGATTTCTTCCATCCGGTGTGCCGACCAGCCGGCAATCCGGGAAATAGCAAAAAGCGGGGTATAAAGCTCCTTCGGGATTTTCAAACAATCATAAACAAAGCCGGAATAGAAGTCGACATTCGGGGAGATCAGTTTTTCCTTGGTCCCTTTGAATTCGTAGTAAACTTCAGGGCCGATGCGTTCGATGGCCTCGTACAGGGCCATTTCATCTTCCCGGTTCTTTTCGATACTCAACTGACGCGCTTTTTCCCTAAGCAGGATAGCCCGTGGATCGGAAACCGTGTATACTGCATGGCCAAACCCATAGATCTTGCCCGAACGGTCATAGGCTTCTTTACGCAGGATTTTTCGCAGGTAAGCCTCAATCTCTTCGTCGTTGTGCCAGTTCTTTACATGCGATCTGACATCATCCATCATATCCCCCACTTTGAGATTCGCACCGCCATGAAGCGGACCTTTCAGTGATCCGATAGCTGCTACAATGGCAGAATAGGTATCGGTTCCGGATGAACTTACCACACGGGTCGTGAATGAAGAGTTATTTCCCCCGCCATGTTCGGCATGGAGTACCAGGCAAAGATCGAGCAATTCAGCCTCCAGTGGGGTGTAACCGGATCCTTTTAACATATACAGGAAGTTCTCTGCGGTATGCATCTTTTTATCGGGATACCTCACCGTGAGTGTATCGAAATGGATCAGATGGCGCATTGCATGATAGGAGTAGGCGGCAATGGTGGGGAACTTGGCGATCAGACTGATTGACTGCCGGAGAATGTTCTCCACTGTAGTGGAATCGGGATCGGCATCCGTTGTATAGAGAGCAAGGATAGACCGGGCGAGCATATTCATGATGTCGCTCCCCTTCATCGTGAGGATCATATCACGGTTGAAATTCTCCGGTAACGCCCGTAGTTCGGCCATCCCGTTCGTAAAAAACGACAGTTCTTCTTTCAACGGAAGTCTTCCGAAAAGCAGGAGAAACACGGTTTCGTCAAATCCGGGACGCTTTTCGGCCTGGAAACCGTGCACCAGATCACTGATGCTGATGCCACGGTAGATCAGTTTCCCATCAATGGCTACAAGTTTGCCATCTATTTTTTCGTAACCGACAACACTGCCAATACGGGTGAGACCCACCAGCACACCCGTGTGATCGGCATTACGCAAACCGCGTTTGACATCATATTGAGTAAACAAACCCTCCTCGATGGCACAGGCATCTTTGGAAAGATGGGATTTTTCTGAAATTAAATCGGTGATATTCATAGAAATGGTTTTTTAATGGTTAGTGTTAAGGCGTTGATGTTTCATGAAATTCAAAGCGCTTCCTGCCCTGAACCATTCGATTTGTAATTCATTGTAACTATGATCGACTGATAATGCCTC
The DNA here is from genome assembly GCA_016926765.1 of Bacteroidales bacterium. GTDB lineage: Bacteria > Bacteroidota > Bacteroidia > Bacteroidales > FEN-979 > QYOJ01. Next base: position 1,893 of record JAFGNY010000360.1, read on the forward strand.
TGCTGATCCGTCGGAATGATACAACCGGATGGTTAACGGAACCCCGGGGGAAAACTGCTCAAGACCTTCAACATTCGCGGTATCATCTTCCCTGATTCGGCCGTAATCGTTTGGATCGGTGAAGGTTAAGGCCAGCATCCCCTGCTTTTTCAGGTTGGTTTCGTGGATCCGGGCAAACGATTTGACCAGTACTACCCTGACATTCAGAAACCGGGGCTCCATCGCCGCGTGTTCGCGGGAAGATCCCTCACCGTAATTTTCATCGCCAGCTACCATAGAAAATAACCCCCGGCTTTTGTAATCGCGGGCTACCTTCGATACCTCTCCATACACTCCGGTTTCGTGGTTTTTCACAAAGTTGGTCTTGTCATTGAAGGCATTGACTGCTCCCATGAGGAGGTTGTTGGAAATGTTTTCGAGATGCCCGCGGTATTTCAGCCATGAACCGGCCATCGAGATGTGGTCGGTCGTACATTTGCCTTTGGCTTTAATCAACAGACGCAATCCGGTGAGATCATGCCCCTCCCACGGATCAAACGGAGAGAGAATCTGTAACCGGTCGGATGCCGGATCTACCGGTACAGCGATCGTTACACCCGGAGGAGGTGGTGGAATGTATCCTTTGTCCTGAGCTTCGAACCCTTGAAGCGGAAGTTCAAAACCCACCGGCTCATCCAGTTTGACCCGCTCTCCCTGTTCATTGACAAGGGTATCGTTGAGCGGATTGAAGGAGAGTGTCCCCGCCAGCGCCATCGCTGTTACAACTTCCGGAGAGGCTACAAAGGCATGGGTACTGGCATGGCCATCGTTCCGTTTAGCAAAATTCCGGTTGAAGGAGGTAATGATCGTGTTTTTCCGGTTTGGATCATCCATGTGCCGGGCCCATTGTCCAATGCACGGCCCGCAGGCATTCGCCATTACCACTCCGCCAATCTCGTCGAAGATACCAAACAATCCATCCCGCTCAGCGGTGAACCGGATCTGCTCCGATCCTGGTGTGATGAGGTATCCAGACTTGACCTTCAGCTGTTTTTCATTGGCCTGCCTGGCAATTGAGGCAGCCCGTGTAAGGTCTTCATAGGATGAATTCGTACAGGAGCCGATCAGCCCGACCTCCAGTTTTTCCGGATAACCATGCTGTTTCATGAAACCGGCCAGTTTCGATACAGGAGTGGCAACATCCGGGGAGAATGGACCATTGACATAGGGTTCCAGCTCTGATAAATTAATCCGGATCACCTCATCATAGTAATCTTCCGGTGATGCCATGACCTCGTCATCGGGCTTTAGCAAATGGATATACCCATCGGCAAGTGATGCAATAGCATCACGGCCGGTTGCCTTCAGGTAGGTTCGCATCTTATCATCATATGGGAAAAGTGAGCAGGTAGCTCCTACCTCAGCCCCCATATTGCAGATGGTACCTTTACCCGTGCAGGAAATGCTGGAAACTCCTTCACCAAAGTACTCGAGAATTAATCCCGTTCCGCCTTTCACAGTCAGGATCCCGGAAAGTCTGAGGATTACATCTTTCGGACTGGTCCATCCGCTAAGCCTTCCTGTGAGTTCAACACCCAGTACCTTTGGCATTCTGAGTTCAAATGGCATTCCCGACATCACATCCACAGCATCGGCGCCGCCAACCCCAATGGCCACCATCCCGAGTCCACCGGCATTCGGGGTGTGGGAATCAGTACCGATCATCATCCCCCCCGGGAATGCATAGTTCTCAAAGATGACCTGGTGGATAATCCCGGCACCGGGTCTCCAGAATCCAATTCCGTAACAGGCTGACACGGTTTGCAGAAAATCAAACACCTCTTTGTTGGCTTTAAGGGATTGCGGAAGATCGGTTTTTACCCCCTCCTTTGCCAGAATCAGGTGATCACAATGCACAGTGGAAGGGACAGCGGTGATATTCCTGCCGGCTGTCATGAACTGGAGCAATGCCATCTGGGCTGTAGCATCCTGCATCGCAACCCGGTCAGGAGCAAAATTGACGTAATCAACTCCCCGCCGGTATGGAACCGAAGGAAGTGCCTCGGATAAATGTCCGTAAAGGATTTTTTCGGTCAGGGTTAACGGCTTATTCAGGATTTTTTTTGTATTTTCCACCCCGGAAGCAAGTTTCCGGTAAATTTCTTGGATATGTTCAAGGTTTGTAAACATCTTGTCAGAAAATTAGTTAAATCGATTACAAATTTAATAATATAAATATAATAAATTTGTAATCTCAAAAAAAAATCAATCGGCATTAATCTTCCATGAATCGGATTGAGCAATTATACGAAAATTGGAGAATATGCTCCGGATCTGAGGAATCGAAAAAATCCCTGGCACTGGAACTCCTGGATGTTACTGAGAACTATCTCCGCACCGGGTCATCAGATCCCCTTTCCAGACAGTTTTGGTTAGATTTTATCGATACCACTAAACATCCATCTTTCCTCCAGGCACTCGATACATACGAAGCACGAAACCGGTGGGCCGAACTTGTTTTCATTCTGATCCGGCAAACCAATTATACCATGCTGGATATGATCCTCCAGCGTGTGGAAGCACACCCACATCAGATCCTGTTCAAAGATATGTCGGAAAATCCTCCGCGGGAATGGACCTATGAACAGATATACAGGCATATCCGCGAGATCGCTGCACTCTTTTATCAAATCACTCCCGAACCCCGGGTCGCGTTATTCACCGATAATTGTCTTGAAGGAGCAGCTGCCGATCTGGCCTGTCTGAGCTATGGGATTTTCGTCACCCCTCTGAGCCCTCACTTCAGGAAGGAGGAGCTGATATCTGTTTTCAGCCAGTTGAAAATTAATATTGTTTTAACCGATTCAGCCACACGGCTTTTTACGATTGGGATGGTTGCAAAAGAAACAAACAGACAGTTCCTTGTCTTTTCTCTTCAACCTGGCATCCCTCCTGAAACCTCAGTACACTACCTTCCGGAAGCATGTAAAAAATTGTCATTAAAAGAGATAGCTCAAATATTGGATTTCCTTCCACATCAACCGGTCAACCGGGTAGCCACTACGATGTTCACCTCAGGCAGTACCGGATTACCCAAAGGAGTTTCATTTTCCATATACAATATTATCAGCAAACGTTTTGCACGGGCAGCAGCGCTTCCTGCGGTTGCCAACCAGATTTTTCTTTGTTATCTGCCGCTATACCATACTTTTGGCCGGTATCTGGAGATGACAGGCGCTATTTTCTGGAACGGTACTTACATATTTGCCGGAAATACTTCAGCGGAGACCCTTCTCTCCCTTTTTCCTAAGGTTGCTCCAACCGGATTTATCTCTATCCCTCTCAGGTGGCAGGAATTGTATGAGAAATGTCTGGAAAGGTTTGTGACACTTGAAGATCAGGGATTACGGGCCAATTCGGTGAGATCGGTAGTTGGATCAGATCTGCGGTGGGGGTTGTCGGCAGCGGGATATCTCGATCCGAAAGTCTTTCGTTTTTTTAACCATTATGGGATCCATCTTTGCAGTGGCTTCGGGATGACAGAAGCAACCGGAGGTATCACCATGACACCTCCCGGAGAATACCGGGATGAAATGGTAGGAATCCCTCTCCCGGGAGTCTATACCAGAATAACCGGGGACTCGGAATTGGAGATCCGCGGTCATTACATCAGCCGCTATCTGGAGAAAGCAGCGCCGGGCGATTCCATCCCTTTTCCGGTTTCAGATTCTGCAGATGACTGGCTTGCAACCGGAGATGTATTCAGGATATCCCGGGAAGGATATTATCAGATCATCGACCGGGTAAAAGATATCTATAAAAATAACCGGGGACAAACGGTCGCCCCTCAGGTCATTGAAAAAAAATTTTACAACGTACCCGGGGTCAAAACTGCTTTTCTTGCCGGTGATCATATGCCTTATAATGTATTGCTGATCGTTCCCGATCAGGAAGATCCGGTTTACCGATCCCTGAAGGGGGACAAACTGCTCGACTATTATCATCAGATTGTCACCGCGGCCAATACCGATGTAGCCCCTTACGAACGCGTGGTAAATTTTGCGTTGCTCGATCGTGATTTTACCAGAGCATCCGGCGAATTGACAGCAAAAGGGACATTCAACAGAAAAACTATTGTCCGGCATTTCAGTCAGACGATTGCAACCTTATATGCGAGGAATATCGTGATCATTGAAACATCCGATTACACTGTTCACATCCCCAAATGGTTTTTTCGGGACCTGGGGATACTGGAAACCGACATCTCATACAATTTCGGAAAACTAATTAACCGGCATCATCAAACCCGACTTACTTTACGACGTACAAAAAATGGAAGCTGCCAGATCGGAGACCTTACTTACCAAATTAATGATTCTGTCATTGATCTAGGATTGTTTAGCCGCCAGCCCGGATTATGGATCGGAAACCCCGAATTGGCAGGATTCTGCATAGTCAGGGAAGGATGGGATGTTCCGGTAAAAAATATGGCAAAGACGATTTACATCGGCCGTTTTACCTGTCGATCCGAAAATTGTTTTCCGCATCTTCGTGGAATCCGGGATTCGAAACTGATCCGGATCAATGAGCTGCTGTTTACTGCGATTTTTGGCACGACGGATTCCGCCTTATCATCCCTCAGGGAGTTGGGGTCTCTTTTCTCAGAAATGGAACCCCGGCTTGCCGATGTGGTCAGACACCGGATGGAGGCATTGGCATTTCATCCGGAAGAGGAGATCCGGGTACTTGCTTACCGGATTATCCTGCTGAAAGCTCCCTATCCGGAACAGATCCCTTACATGCCGGCTTACATTGAATCGGGCTTATCGTTTCTGAACGAAGATTCCATAAGGGAGATCGTGAACAGTAATTTCGGAAAACATCGGTTAGATGCGTTGAAAAAACGGCTCTATTATTACCGTACCCACCTGAATTGGCCGGCTAACCGGAAAAACCGGAAACAATTTTCCGAAATCCTCCGGATGCTGTATAAGTTTGCCACGCTTCATCCGGAATATTACGGACCGGTGCGGGCAGAACTTTCCCGTTGGGCTCTTCACAGGCAGGATCCTGGATTGGCAAAACAGGCGAAATCGTTATTCATGAAGCTGGCGGAAATGTTCGAACAGCAAATGGCAGAACACACGGAAACTTATCCTGCAGAGAGATGGAAGTCAAAGGTGACTTTCGAACACGGGATCTCTGACTGGGAAAAAGACCGGATCCTACATATATTTCAAAACACCACATTTATAGAGGAAAGCATTATACTGGCATTTAATGAACCACAATTCTGTTTGGGGGATGTTCCCGATCAGGGATTATGGGTACTGCGATTACTCGCATTTAAACAATTTAATCACTATCGGTTGAGTGTAAATACTCTGAGTGGGAAACACTTCGATCTGCATATGGTGATGAGCGAAAATCCGAAGTTTCGTCCAAACTTCGACCTTTTCTTCTGGCTGGCATCTCTCGCCGGATATCCTCACGGACCTGTAGTAGCTCCTTTTCTGGGTAGTAATAAACCAGATTATGGTGTTCTCAGCACACAATATATTGGTGGTCTCTCAGCATGGGATAAAATACGAGAATTGTCTGAAATCCATCAGTCGGCAGGATATGTTCAGGAAAATACCTGGAAAAAAATCTTCATTAAAGCGATCACAGTAATTTTCAGGGCGTGGCATCATAGTGGATATCAGATTGTTCCGGGAACAATCTCGCCGGCAAATGTGGTAATCCCTGAAATGGACTTTAGAGAAACGGCGGTGATTCTCTCGCTCACAGGGTGGTCGGTATACCAAAACCCACTATCCCTGGTTGAACCTATCCTGCAGGATTTTTATTGTAAAACAAGCGCTCTTTACCCATGGTGCCGTAAGCAGCTTGAAGTACGTTGGATCTTTGATGCCTGCATCGAAGCGCTGGGGAAAGAAGAGGCAGGGAAATTCCTGGTTGAGTTACTCGAAGAATTGAAGATCAAAGACATCCATTGTTTCGATGATACCCGGTTAAAGATGAACCTGGAACACTATTTACATGATGTATTCCCAACGTATTACCTGCCTCTGGCAGTGTATCTGGCCATCGATCAGTATCGTGAATGGAACCGGATCAATCCGTTGACTACTCTTTGGGCCAGGGAACAAACAATGACAGAATTAATGGAACTGTATAAACTCTCTTCCTATCCCGATCTGGTCCGGTTCTGTTTCTACAGAGATACCTATTTCTCCGGAAAGTCCGCCGAAATAACGACCGCCTTTAACAGGTTGATCATCCGGTTACAGGAAGATCCAAATGTGATGCCAATCCAGTTATTGGAGTTGTCGGAATTGCAATCTGTGCTGGAAGACCCGGAAGATAAAGAGATATTTAGCCGCATGGTCTTTCCCAGATTACAGCCCAGACAACAGATTGATTTCTTGAAACTGGGAATGGAACAACCCGGTCATGTAGTAGTTTGTTTTTATATCCGCGATAAAACCGGCAGGAATTACAAACAACGGGAACCTGTTGAACCTCGCGAAATAGGTCAGTTGTACCAGCTTTTCTTTCGTGAGAATTATCCGAAAGAACCCCTGGAAAACGATCGCCATTTTGTCGTTGTCGACGATGAGGAGAGGGTGATCGGCGGATTAACCTGGCGGTTCCTGGATGATAAGAATGTACTGTTGGATGGAATTGTTGTGACCTCCTCTTTACAGGCAAGAGGATTGGGTTCCGCGATCATCGAAAACTTTTTTACCAGTATGGCCGGCCGGGGAGTTCAGGCAGTGAAAGCCCATTTCCTTTTTGGAAATTATTACCTGAAACACTATTTTCAGGTGGATAAAAGTTGGGGAGCTTTGGTTAAAAGGCTTTCTATTCCTGAAGAATAACTGAAAAAGTAACCAAATAACATGAATACGATGAACGAAGAAAAAATAAAATTTGTAAATGGACGATTATGTGTTCCTGACCAGCCGGTCATTCCGTTTATTGAAGGCGACGGAACAGGGCCGGATATATGGAAGGCCAGTGTTAGGGTCTTTGATGCTGCAATTGAGAAAGCATATGGCGGCAAACGAAAGATTCATTGGGAAGAGGTACTCGCAGGAGAGAAAGCATTTCAAATGAAAGGGGAATGGCTCCCTCAGGAAACCCTTGATATTATCCATGAATATCTGATCGCGATCAAAGGACCTCTCACAACCCCGGTGGGAGGAGGGATCCGCTCACTGAACGTTGCGCTCCGCCAGATTCTCGATCTGTATGTTTGTCTCCGGCCGGTTCGTTATTTTACCGGTGTTCCCTCTCCTGTGAAGTATCCCGAACAGACAGATATGGTAATTTTCCGGGAGAATTCTGAAGATATTTATGCCGGAATCGAATGGATGGCTGGCACACCGGAGGTGAAAAAGGTACTTGACTTTCTGATCGGTGAGATGGGCGTAAAAAAGATCCGCTTTCCACAATCCTCTTCGATCGGGATCAAACCGGTATCGAAAGAGGGGACGGAACGACTTGTCAGAGCGGCAATTTCGTATGCGCTGAACCATAAAAAACCTTCTGTGACTATTGTCCACAAAGGAAATATCATGAAATTCACCGAAGGTCAGTTCAAGCAATGGGGTTATGATCTGGCCGAACGGGAGTATGGCAACCGGGTCTTCACCTGGCAGCAATATGATGTGCTGAAGGAGGAGAAGGGAGAGGAGATTGCCCAGGCGAAGCAGGATGAGGCGATCCGGGAAGGCAAGCTCATCATCAAGGATGTGATCGCTGACGCATTCCTCCAGCAGATTCTCACACGTCCATCCGAATACGCTGTGATCGCTACTCTCAACCTCAACGGCGACTATATCTCAGATGCGCTGGCTGCGATTGTGGGAGGCATTGGCATCGCTCCCGGGGCCAACATCAACTACGAAACAGGTCATGCCGTGTTTGAAGCAACCCACGGCACAGCTCCCAAATATGCCGGCAAGGATCAGGTGAATCCGGGTTCGGTAATCCTTTCTGGTGTCATGATGCTGGAATATATGGGATGGCTGGAAGCAGCTAAATTGATTGTTAAAGGAATCGAAGGAGCTATTGCGGGAAGGAGGGTTACATACGATTTCCATCGCCTGATGGAAGGTGCCACCAAACTGAAGTGTTCGGAGTTCGGGGAGGAGATTGTGAGAATGATGACGATTGACAATTGAACAGTAAGAATTGATAATGTTACCGGGTAGCGAATAACGGGATTAGTGAGATAAGATCAGGCTCGCAGGGTCTCCATCGTTTTATACTCTATTGGGTTGCGGAATAGGCTCATGCATTGAATTTGATCTGATTATTCATACTGTTTGTATATATCCTCCTGATGATCATAGAATATTTTTATGGGGTGAAGAATAGATGGTAATTTTAAGGTAGTTTTTCATTCTTTCGAATCCATGAAAACTCACCAAATCATTCAGGTATTTATCATGAGTACCTTTTTATGGTTTATACCGGTTTTTATATCCTCTGCACAGCAGGTCCCGGATACTAACTTTACATTGACCATACGCCAGCCAGCCTACCAGAAAGATAGCGGGCCGCTTGTCCTGATCGATCAGGCACATCACAATATGCATACGAAAAATGGAGGTTTCTTGGCATTCAGTAGATTACTGGAGCAGGACGGTTACCGGGTCCGGAGTCTTCAGGCAGCGGTCAATGATTTGGAAGTATTGAACGGATGTAAAATACTGGTGATTGCCAATGCACTTGATTCGTCAAATCTGGGGAACTGGGTACTCCCCACCCCTTCTGCTTTTTCAAAAGAGGAGATCAGTATGATCAGGTCGTGGGTGAAAAACGGAGGCAGCCTGTTTTTAATTGCCGACCATATGCCGTTTGCAGGAGCTGCGAGTAAACTGGGGAAAGCATTCGGTTTTGAATTCATCAATGGTTTTGCTTTTACCGGAGAACGGACATGGCCTCCTTCAGAATTTTCTGTTGAGGATGAAACCCTGCCAACCTCTCCCGTTGTGACAGGTATCCGGGATTATGAAAAGACAGACAAGGTGGTTACCTTCACGGGATCCGCATTTTATACCCCTGACATGTCAACACCAGTGTTAAGCTTTCTGGAGGAGCATCGGTCACTTCAGCCCGATACTGCCTGGAGGTTTAATGCCAAAACACGCTGGCAGGATCTGAAAGGCTTTCATCAGGGAGCCATCCTGAAATATGGCAAAGGGAAAATCGCAGTCTTCGGCGAAGCAGCCATGTTTACTGCCCAGATCGTCAACGGAAATGTTCCGGTTGGTTTCAATTCGGACGTTGCACCACAAAATGCACAATTCACCCTCAATGTGATTCATTGGCTGGATGAAGTGAAGGAGTATCATGGTAAAGCTGTTACTAATCCTGCAAAATAACGCTCTCATGAAATGAAAAGAGCTTATCATCCCATAGTGCACCTTATACTGATAATCCTGCTGTTTACACAAAGTATTGCGGTGGCGTCTGCACAAACCGACGGAGGTCAGCAGGAAGACTCCAATGTCGAAACTTTTATGAACTATCTCCAAAAAAACTGGGATGACATTCACGATGTGATTATGAGATTCCATCAGGATGATCCTGGTTTAAAAGGGATAGTCTTTATTCATATGGACTGGGAAAACGGAACGCTTTATTCCTCATCCATAGACAGCAATGATACCGGCAATCCGGATTTCCTGATCAGCGAAGAGTTTGCTCAGGATATGGGCATCGGGATTGATACCGGTAATGCCGGGCAGATCCCTGAAAGGCAAATGAATGTTCGTTTAGGCGGCAAGATGGTTAATTTCGAGGGGGTAAGAGTGGTTGTGGGTTCAGGGATCCAGTGGCTTTTCAACACGATGCATATTGATGGCAATGTTCCGTCCACTGTGTTGCAGAAATATCAGGTGGTTTTCGATTACCCCATGCAGCAACTGACCCTTGCTGAACCAGGAATCCTTACTCCCCGTGGCGTTCGTTCTCCTGCCCGCATACATCCTGTCACAGATATCATTCAACTGGACGCAGTTATCGATGGAGAAAACTACAGTTTCGCACTGGACAATGGAGCATCCTTCAGTTTTATATCCGACGACCTCGTTGCCAAACTCATTCAACGTCATCCGGAATGGCCAAACAGCAAGGGGGCTGTCGGATGTGCCAACATATGAGGATTCTGGCCCGGAGAGGAAAGCTGGCCGTTAGTACGTATCCCTGAATTCAACTGGGGAAGCATCACTATTACCGGTGCAGGAATTGCCGGACTTCACCCTTTTTCCCGGGGTAACACCGGCGTAGGAGCCTGTTATTCCAGGAAAAGCGCCCGTCCCGTGAACGGTTTTTTAGGCCCTAATGTATTCAACTCTTTTCGCGTAGAGATCGTTTATGCAGATAGCGCTGTCTATATTGAAAAAGAGACTGAACCCGATACCCATGACATGGATCTGGTTGGCCTGACCCTGAAACCGCTTGAAGACCAAAGATATACCGTGATCGGTGTAGTCAATAAAAAGGGGAAGCCGGTAGTGGAAGGGATTGAACCGGGTGATATACTCCTGCAGATCAGCGACCTCAAAACGACCGGTGCGACAATGGGAATGGTTATTGATGCCCTGAGAGGAAAACCGGGAGAGAAACGGATCCTCATCCTTGAACGGGAGGGTAAAGAGTTTACCGTTGAAGCCAGTGTGGAACGATTTTTATAAAGAAAATCAGATAAAAACAGTAGTAACTTGTATATGAAAATGATATTATCATTGCTGGCCATTCTCTGCATGCTGATCAGTTGTTCTGTCAGACATGACTGTATGGTAAAATCTCAACAGACCGGTCTGCTAAAGACCAACTGCTATCTTGTTTATGATCAGATCACAAAAGAGGCGGCATTGATCGATCCCGGAGATACCATTCCGGCTCTGTTGCGGATCATTGACACGGAACAGCTTTCAGTGAAATATGTCATTATTACGCATTGTCATCCTGATCATATAAAGGGTGTTAACTATATAAAGGAAAAATTTCCGGACGCCAGGATTTGCGTTAGCCCGGTCGAATACAAGGATATGCAGGAGTATGCCCGATGGAGGAACATTTTCGATACCTCCCTGGTCAAGGCCTGGAGTAAGGATACTGCCATGCAACAACTGATGGATCTTGATTACCGGAAGATCCTTCCGCCTGAAATCGCATTGTCGGAGAACAAATCACTTCGTCTTGGAAGCTTGAAACTGAAGGTTTTGGAAACCCCCGGTCATTCGAGAGGCAGCATTACCATTGCAGTGGAACATAATCTTTTCACAGGAGATCTGATCCTTTTTGGTGAGACCGGAGATATCAGGTACAAATTCAACTCCAGAGAAGATCTGGTGAAGTCAATACATCGGATATATGATGTTTTTCCTGACAGTACAATGATTTATCCGGGTCACGGAAACAGGACAACCGTTGGAGTTGAGAAAAAAACAAATAAACGTGTGCCTGATGAAAAGGAACGGGCTCATATTGCTTACCGGATCCCGGAAAATGATCTGATCCCGGAGGGGATCGCTTATTCCTCTTCCACCAACTCATTCTACATCGGGAGCATCTTCAAAACAAAGATTATCAGGGTAAATGCGGAAACGGGAGTTTATATGGATTTTATTCCTTCTGATAACCCGGGTTTACAGGTTCTTGGAATGACGGTCGACGAACGCACAGGATCACTGTGGGCTTGTGCAAATGGAATAAAAAATGGCCATGAAATTGCTGCCGTGATCCGGTTTGACCTGCACGATGGAAAACAGCTGACATATGTTGAATTTGCGGATACAGTTCCTGTGCTGTTCAACGACCTGGCACTGGATAATGATGGAAATGTGTATTTCACCAATTCCTCAGGGGAGACCATCTACAGGATTGATCACCGAACCGGCGCTATGACCCCGTTTATCGAAGGAAAAAATATTGCCTGCCCGAATGGAATTACCATCTCTCCGGATAACAAATTTCTGTATGTTGCTTCCGAAACCAACGGTATCAGAATCATTGATATTGAAAAGAAGATCATTGTTGGCGAAAAGGATACCACCTTCATCTCCACCGGAATTGATGGATTGAAATACTATCAGAACAGCCTGATCGGAATTCAGAACGGAGTATGGTCAGAAAGTGAAATAAAAATCTGTAGGTATTTTCTCAATGAAGCGGGGAATGGAATCGTGGCAATGGAGATCATTGACCAGGATAATTTCTATTTTAATATTCCGACTACGTTCGTTATTGTAAAGGATCATCTGTTTTGTCTTGCCACCAGTCAATTGAGAAATCTGAGTAAATCCGGGTATGAACTGATCAGCAGGGAGTCGTTAACGGATATCCTTGTGTTGAAATATGATATTGATCAGTAAAAAGTGAAAAGTTTACCATTGACCTGGATCCGGTGCAGGATTTCTTTAAAAGAACTACATTCAAAGGATTATAGTTTGATTCAGTGGATTTTGTAAAAAGAAAGAAGAAATAGATTTACCTTTATACTCAGAATTTATTAAACCACAGTTCTATGATCAACCATCCCTCCCGTTGGAAACAGAAAACCAAGCGTAAACTCCTGATCGGCATTTTACTGGCGATCATAATTATGTTCCTCGTTGATCTGAAAGACAAGAGAACCACTTATGAGAACTTTTTAGTAAGAGAGTATTCGAGATTCCCGGTTCAGGCTTATGATGCTGATCAAGTTTCCGGATCATTCGGCTTTCCGGATATGGCTTCGCTGCAGAATCATTTCATGACACTCGATCCTGCATTAGGCTACGTTCCGTAGGAACGGCTGAAAGAAGCTGTCAGGGTCAGCAGATCCTGTTTGAAATCAGGGGATGGATCAATGATGGAATGGGTGAATACACCGGTACAGACGGGAGGAAGAACCCGGGCAGTCATGTTTGACCCGAATGATCCCCTACACCTGAAGCTATGGGCCGGAGCGGTTACCGGAGGATTATGGTACAATGACAACTTCATGGATACGAACTCCTCCTGGCATTCCGTGAGCGATCTCTGGCCGGGAATGGCCATAAGTTGCATCACATCCGATCCTCGTGATCCGAAAATCTTGTATGTGGGGACCGGGGAACCGCAGACGGCAATGAAAATATACAGGGAGTCCTCCGGGCTGGGATTTGGAATTTTCCGGAGTCAGGACGGAGGTGAATCGTGGAAATTGATACCATCAACGGATCAGTTCAGGTACATCACAGATATAGCCGTGAAGAATGAAAATGGTCAATCTGTCATCTATGCCGGCGTGGTCTCCGGATTTTACCAGGGAGAACAACATGCCAGCCACCCTTCCAACGGTCTTTATCGTTCGGATGATGGAGGAGAAACCTGGACACAGGTACTGCCCACTATTCAGGGCGTATTCAAACCCTATTTGCCATCCGATATTGAGATTACAGCCAACGGAAGGATCTTTGTGGGCACAATGCCCAATCAAAACAGGAAAGAAGGCGCTACCCTGTTCTATTCCGATTCCGGATTGCCCGGTGCCTGGATAAAAATGAACGAATATGCACTGCTGATCCAACAGTCGCCTCTGTTTAATATTCCGGGAAGGGTGATGCTGGCTTCCTGTTCATCGGATCCCGGCCGGATTTATGCGGCAATCGCTGCCGGGGCGGCAGGAGTGGTTCCGGAATTTAATGACTGGTATGGCACATTTATTATCCGTTCGGACGATAACGGAATGACATGGAGTGAATGCAATCTCCCGGATGACCTGCCCCCGGGCTTTGATAATTATGCCAATATCGCCTGGCATGCGATGACCATTGGCGTGGATCCGAATAATCCGGATCAGGTATATGTTGGTGGACTGAATGTTCATAAAAGCATTGACGGAGGGGAATCATGGACACGTATTTGTATGGGAAATCCTGTTCCTTCAAGCTGGAACACCTTTGTTCACGTGGATGAACACACCATCGTTTTCCAACCCGGATAGCCCGGTGTGATGGTGACTTCGAATGATGGCGGTGTGTTCTTCTCTTCCGATGTGAATCATCCGGAACCCTCTTTCAGGGAGATAAACAAAGATTACAACACGCTTCAGTTCTATACCTGTGCGCTCGGCCCGGATCAGGCAGAACCTCATTACCTCGGAGGGACTCAGGATGACGGAACACTTTATTACAACGGCTCTTCCCTATCCATGAATTCAATGGTGGCAGGTGGCGATGGCTCCTTCTGTTGTTTTGATCAAACCATCAACCGTCCGCTGATCGTCTCTGCCTTTTATAACAGCTATTACTTTTTCCCCGATGGCATCATCACGCAGTATGCTGATTTCAAATGGACAGGCATATTCATTAACCCAGCCGACTATGATTACCTGAACCATACCCTGTATGCCAATGCGGTGACATACGATCAGGTATATCCGGGGAGTATCGTGGTTATCTCCGGGATCCCCTATCAGCCTGTCGGGCAGATTCTCGACCTTAACACCGGTACAGATGTTCCGTTCTCGATCCTGAAGGTCTCTCCGTTTTCGGAACAGGATAATACCACCTTGTTTCTCGGGACACAATCGGGCCGGTGTTATAAAGCTATCCATCTTCAGGATGATCCGGATATTTCCGATATCGGGAGTTCGAAGTTCCCTGCAGCCAATCTTTCCTGTATTGATATCGGAGAGTCGGAGCAGGAACTTCTGGTTACGTTTTCAAATTTCGGGGTTGCCTCCGTCTGGTTATCCCTCGATGGTGGAAATACCTGGATGAATAAAGAGGGTACCCTCCCCGATATTCCTGTCAGATGGGGTGTTTTTCATCAGGAGAACACCCATCAGGTCATGCTGGCGACGGAACTGGGAGTCTGGGTAACTGAAGATATCCGGGCGACGGATGTGTTATGGAGCCAATCAGGGGATGGATTACCAAACGTGCGTACCGATATGGTCAGGATCCGTAAAAGTGATAATAAGACGCTGGCAGCCACTCATGGAAGGGGAATCTTTACGACAACATACCCTGTGGCGTTGCCGGAAATACCCACGCCTGAAACAACCCTGACGATCTCACCGAATCCGGCACCCCATACAATCCATATAACCGGCGGATCTGAAATAGAACAAAAAGCTACGATCCGTATTTATTCCCGGGATGGACACCTGGAACTCAGCCAATCCATAAACTGCACCCATGAAACAGCAGATCATCAGTTGGATATTTCTTTTTTAGCTGATGGGATCTATCTGTTGACATTTACCCATGGTGCTTACACTGAAACCGGAAAACTGATTAAAATCCCCTCTTACTAATATCTGGAATTATCCATCAGTGAATCAGTGCAACAATGTATCAATGTTGGATTGCTGGCTACTTACTTCCAAATCCAGTAGATTCTTTTTTTAAAGGATAAACGCAGGCAAAATTTTCTTAAAAATTTTCTTATTTTGCGGTGATAAATAATATGTTATTCATACATTTCCAAAGTTGATCGTGATGAAAACCTTTTTGTATTACATTTTTTGCATCCTTCTTCCTTTTCCTGGGATGGGGCAGTGCTATCTTTTTGAGGACTTTTCGAGTGTTTTTCCTCCCACCGGATGGACTGTTGAAGGAGGTGCTGATAACTGGTATCAAAGCGACACGCGTGAAGCATTTGGGGTATGGCCGGAATGCCGGTTACACTTTTACCCGATCTTTACAACTACCTCCAGGCTGGTTTCCCCACCGATCGATCTGACCGGGGTAAACAGCGTCGAGATCAATTTTTTATACAGTATCACCAACAAAGGAGCTGATTTTTCTGTTGGCGTGGCTACCCGGACCAACAACGGTCCCTGGCATACGGTATGGGAGTATCCCATCAACTCTATATATAATGTATATCCGGCTTTCAAACACATCACCGTAAGTAACGAGGATACCGGTAAACCTGGATTCCAATGCTGTCTCTTTTTGACTCCCGGATCTACTTCTTACACTTTTTTTGATTGGTATTTGGATAATTTCCACCTTTACCGTATTCCTGAGCACGAGATCCGAATGTCACATCCAGGATACCTGCACCAGCTCAATCATCCATTTACCTATACTCCCCTAACCAACATCCGGAATATCGGGCAGCAATCTGAAACATTCCCGGCCTATGCCAGGATCTATGATGCAACGGGAAATCAGGTTTACATTGACAGCCTGGTTGTTGCCAATTTGGGACCAAATATTACCAAGACGCTACAGTTTTCAGGTTACCTGTTTCCGGCCAACCAATATCATACTGTACAGATCTATACGGCGTTGTCAACAGACGGCGACCGTAATGACGATACCACACTGCAGGTAGTCACCACCTATGACCATTCAAAGCAAGCAGTGATAATGGAACTGTCTACCAGCACGGGTTGCGGATACTGTCCGGCCGCAGAAGAAGGGCTCGACTCAATGGTTGCCATAGGGTATGATATAGGTGTAGCCGCATATCACAACTGTTATAGCGATCCTTACGCAAATGATTATGGCGTTGGGCGTGTGAACAATTATGGTTTCTGGGGATTACCTACCGTATATGCCGACGGGTACTACTGTATGGTAGGGGTTTATCCCGGTGAACCGATGTTCGATTATTATGTCAAGTTTTACGAAAATCTTATCGCGATCAAATCTCCCTTTGGAATCTACATAAATGGTTCACATACAGGGAATCATTATCTGATTAGCCTGACAACCGAAGGTTACGGCCCTGTGTTGAACCGTAACCTGGTGGTACAATGTGTGCTCACCGAAAGCGGAATCGTCCAGTACCCCGGCTGGGAACCCTTAAATTATGTGGAACGGTTGATGATACCTGATGAAAACGGAACTGTACTGGATCCGTTTGGACCGGCCTTGCAACAGATTGACCTGGAATTTGATACCGATCCAGCCTGGAATACCAACGAACTGAATCTCGTTATTTTTATCCAGGATGCCGACACCCGGGAGGTGCTGAATGGGGAGGTAAAAGCCCTTATCAACCTATATCCGTTAATTCGTTCGGATCAGCCAGGAACCCAGGAGGTAACAACCGGATATTTTTACCCAAATCCATTTTCATCGGTGACCACTTTGCCGTTGGAGCTGAATGAACCGGGAGAGGTGACGGTTACCATTTACGATATGAACGGGATTGTGGTAAAATCCCTTTATCATGGTCTTCTCTCAACGGGATCGTCGAAGCTGAGATGGAATGGCGTCAACGATCATGGTACGACACTCCCCGGCGGCCGATACCTCTGCCGTATCATCACTACTCAGGAAGTGGTGACACGCAGTGTAATGCTGGTCAGGTAATAGGGATGTTGGATGATGGATGACCGGTTAACCCGATCACTTGATTTTAATATTCAATTTTCGTTGATTGATAATCGAAATTCGATACCCCTCTCTCTTGCCTGGGAGGGGCTGTTATCGGTTTCGATGGAGTAATTATCGTTTAAATATCTATAAAAATATATTAAATAATGTTTTTCTATTCAGTTCACTGCCAACTGCCCACATAATTCATAATCAGGAGTCGAAGACCCCAATGTACCGGGCAATCACCAGCCGCTGGATCTCGCTGGTTCCTTCGCCGATCTGCAGCAGCCGCTGGTCGCGGTAAAAGCGTTCGACTTCGTAATCCTTCATCAGACCATACCCACCATGGATCTGAACCGCTTCATCGGCCACTTCCCGGGCGATCTCCGAACAATAGAGCTTGGCCATAGCAGCCTCTTTGGCGAAAGGCTTCCCTTCGGTTTTCAAAATGGCGCCTTTGTACAGCAGGTTCCGGGCCAGTTCGATTTTGGTGGCCATGTCAGCCAGTTTGAAGGCGTTGATCTGAAATTGTCCGATAGGCTTGCCAAACTGTTTCCGCTCTTTCGAATAGCGCAAAGCAGCTTCAAAAGCTCCCTGGGCCAACCCGAGCCCCATGGCGCCAATGGCCAGGCGCCCGCTGTCGAGTGTGTTAAGCATGATTTTCGATCCTTCCCCCCGTTTACCCAGGATGTTGGAACAGGGCACCCGGCAGTCGTCGAAATAGAGTTCTGCCGTATCGGAAGCTCGCCACATCATCTTGCCATGCATGGGCACACGTTTGAAACCCGGGGTGTCGGCATCTACCAGAATCGTGGTGAA
>JAFGNY010000361.1 GCA_016926765.1 Bacteroidales bacterium
AGGATCCCCACGCCCTCCACCAGTAATTCCATCGCGCATCCCTGGGATCCGACATGAAGATGAACCCCGGTGAGCCACGGGTAGTTCAGAAAAGCCTCTTCCAGTTCCCTTCGTCTGCTTTTAATCGGAACGCCGAACTTGGAATAATCATCGGCCACGCTTGATTCCAGGATGGTTCCAGCACCTACTTGTGGGTTGATCCGGATACCGAACGTACTGGTTGTGGTGGTTTTTTTGAGCAAAAAATCTACTCGTTGAACCTCTTCCAGGTTATCCATGTTGATATGGACCCCCGTTTCCATTGCAAATTGCAGATCAGCGAAGGTCTTTGCAGGTGAGTCAAAGACGACCTTGGATGGCAGGTAGCCTGCCCGCAGGGCAATAGCAATTTCGCCAACGGTAGCGGCCTCCACACCGGTTTCGGATTCATTCGTAAATTTCAGCAACCGGATAAGCGGGTTTGACTTGATAGCCAATGCATGCAATGTGGAGGGAGGAAAACAGGATTTGAGACAGGCGATACGCAGCGCCAGGTAATCCATGTCCTGAAAGAGAACCACGGAGTCTTCCTTCCTGATGAGACCCTCTTTCAACGCATGCCTGACCATCGCAGCGATGGCTGGTTTTGGGATGTTTTCAATCATAGATATCGATCAGTGTTTGAATCGCTCTGCTTCCGTCTTCCCCAAGATCCAGCGTAAACCTGTTCACGTAAAGATTGATGTGTTTGCGCATCACCTCGTCGTCCATCTCCTGCGCAAAAGCCCGCACAAAATCCATCACCTCTCCGGGATGCCTCATGGCAAAATCTACGCTTCTGCGCATAATCCGGTTGAGGCTGTCAATCATCTCTTCCCCGAGTTCCCTCCTGGCAACGATCCCTCCGAGAGGAATCGGGCTGGCGCTTTTTTCTTCCCAGAACTCCCCCAGGTCGATCAGTTTGACCAACCCCTTGTGTTTATAAGTAAACCTGTTCTCATGAATGATGACTCCGGCATCCACAGCGCCCGACAAGACAGCCTGTTCAATCTCTGAAAAAATTATAAATTCTTTACGGGTTACCTGCGGGAAAGCTAAACTGAACAGCAGGTGTGCGGTGGTATGCTCTCCCGGAAGAGCTACCCGCATCTCCGGCATCCGGGTTGCCGGGATCCTGCTTCGTGCAATCAGCAATGGCCCGTTGCCAAAGCCAAGTGCACTCCCGCTTTTTAACAATTCATAATGTTCCCTCAAAGATAACCAGGCATTGAAGCTGACTTTGATCATATCCGTTTTCCCCTCCAACGCCCAACGGTTCAACTCCTCCACATCAGCCATCTCATAATCAAATGAAAGCCCCTCCAGATCAATCCAGCGCTGAACAAGTGCGGCAAAGATAAAGGTGTCATTCGGACAGGGGGAGAAGGCGAGAGAAATCATGTTGATTTACGATTAATTCGATTGTCGATTTATCCGGTGATCCGGTGATCCGGCCATCATGTTTCCCGCATCTCCTCCAGCACCTCCATAAGTGTTTCATCCAGGTTTTTCAGTGCCAGCCGGAGATCCCATTTTGCCTTTTCCCGTTCACCGACATAATTCGAAACGGCCCGGATCTCGGAACAAGGGAGTTTTTCGGTGAGACAGGCAAAGAGGAAGGCGGCTCCCTCCATGCTCTCCACATCGGCAGGAAAAGCTGATAACAGCTTGTCGATTCTGTTGGGATCAGTTTGAAGGGTATTGACGGTATTTCCCAAACCTCTCTTTAACCGCTTAAGTGTTTCTAATTCAGGAATCAGCGTGTTCACCAGTTTCCCATTTTCGAAAGGGTATTCATCCGCAGGCATTAACCCGACTTCATAAAAACTCCTGAAGATGCCTTGTTCCTCAACTCCTGATTCAGGCAGCCGTTCTTCTGTTATATGCAGGATACTTCCCAGAGGCAGTTCGCGACGATAGGCCCCACAGATGCCCGCATTGAGAGCTATGTCAAAGGAACCCTCCCGGATCAGTTTCCCCAGATAAAAAGCCGTCGGCAGTAATCCAACTCCGGGGATCAGCAGGTGAATCTGAAGAGGGGCCATCCGGAAGCAAAAAAGATGGTTTGGAATGACCACAGTGATGGTACTCCGTTCAACGAGATGCTTGATTTCAAAAAAGGTTGCCGAGACAATTAGGATCTTCATGGGAACAAAGATACATACAAAATTAATTGTACATTTGAAACCTGAATTGCAAAACAAACGTCCTGCTTTATGGAGAAACTTAAAACTACACTCAGGGATTCAGCAAAGATGCGCTGGTCGATGATGTTGCTTGTCAGTTTGCTGATGGCTGCCAACTATTATTTCTATGATGCCCTCTCACCACTGAAGTCAATCCTGCAGGAGCACCTCCACTTCAGTTCACAGGATTATGGTATTGTAGCAGGATTCTATGCTTTCCCGAATACCTTTCTGCTCATGGCTATTCTTGGCGGTATTATCCTCGATAAAATGGGGATCAGGCCTACCGGATTCCTGTTTGCTGTCTTTATGCTGATCGGGGCCTTCCTAACCGCCTACGGGGCCACTGACTATTTCAATAGCGGGGGTATCGGGTACGCTTTCCTGAACTCCTTCTGGACCAGCTACTCCCCTGGCCTCAAGATGATGGCTCTGGGCATGCTGATCTTTGGTTTGGGAGCTGAGACAAGTATCGTAGTAATCAGTAAGATCCTGGTGAAATGGTTCAAAGGATACGAAATCGCTCTGGCCTTTGCGATCAACCTGGGAATAGCACGGATCGGGACAGCCCTGGCATTCAATTTTTCACCTCGTCTGGTCCTTCCTGATTTCTGGACCTTCCCGATCTGGTTTGCCGTGATGCTGCTTCTCATCGGATTTCTATCCTTTTTGATCTATATGATGTTCGATGTGAAACTCGACAGGCAGCAAAAAAGAGAGTCGTCGCTGCTGGATGCAGAAGAAAAGTTCAAGCTGGCAGATCTAGGAAAACTATTTACCAACAGGTCGTTCCTTTTCATCACATTTCTTTGTATCACATTCTATGCGGCCGTTTTTCCCTTTCTGAAATTTGCCCCTGACTTTTTCTTTCATAAATTTGGAATCTCCCGCGAATCCAGCGGTGATATCGCTTCTTTGTTACCCTATGGAACGGTTCTGTTCACGCCTCTGTTTGGCTGGCTTGTAGACAAAAAAGGGAAAAGCGCCTCCCTGATGATCTATGGATCGCTGATGCTGGTGATCATCCATCTGCTGTTTGCCCTTACCCGGTTCAACCCATATGTTTTGATGGTACTTCTGGGAATTGCTTTCTCGCTGGTTCCTGCTGCGATGTGGCCCTCTGTTGCCAAGATCGTACCGGAATACCGTATCGGTACCGCATACGGGACAATGTTTTCGCTGCAAAACCTTGGATTGTTTGCCGTGCCGATTCTTGCCGGATATATTCTGGATGTCACCAACCCAGGCGTCACGCCCGAAGCGATTGAAACAGGAGCGCACCTGGTTTACACACCCACCATCCTGATGTTTGTTGGATTCGGTATTCTCGGTTTCCTTTTTGCTCTTCTTCTGAAATGGGATGATAAAACCTCCGGTTATGGGCTTGAACTCCCGTCCAATGCCCAGGAAGCCCCAACTGATAAATGAGACCCATGATAAAAAACATTCTGACCGGATTCTTTCTCCTAGTGGCTGTTGCTTTGCAGGCACAGCTAAACAAGGGAGGAACTCCGTGGAGTTTTTCCTTCGACAACGGTAACCTTCCGGAGGTCGATTTGGTTCTTACACCTCCTGATTTGGAGAGCGTTGCAGCCGAAGACCTCCTTCATCCTGTGCCCTACCGCTTTGCCATCAATTTGCCGGTGAATGCCGGCATCAGTACCCAGCTGGCAGTCCGCACCGGCCAGTCGGGAAAAGACAATCATCCGGCAACCGGCAACCGGCAACCGGCAACCGGCAACCGGCAACCGGCAACCGGTTCCTGGGCCACCCTCCCAAACGGAGACCGTATCTGGCTCCTTACGATTCAGGCTCCCGGGGCGAACGCGGTCACTGTTTATTTCGACAGATTTTGGATCCCTGAGGGAGGACGGCTCTATCTTTACAGCAGAGACCGATCTGTACTTCTTGGCGCATTCTCTGAGTTAAATAATAACAACGAAGAATTGTTTTCTACGGCACTGATTCCCGGGGATCAGGTGACACTGGAATATGACCAGCCCGCAAACCTCGCTGATCTCCCGTCCCTCCATATTTCAGAGATCGCATACGCTTATCGTGGAATCCGTGGTATGGACGGTAAAACCGGCTTTGGATCTTCCGGCGACTGTGAGGTGAATATTCATTGTGAAGAAGGTAATAACTGGCAGGACGAACAGAAGGGTATTGCCAGAGTTGCAGTGAAAAAACTCAGCGCTACCTACTGGTGTTCCGGTTCGCTCATTAACAATACACGACAGGATCAAACCCCTTATTTCCTCACCGCAGACCATTGCGGGCAGGGAGCCAAACCATCGGATATCAGCCAGTGGATCTTTTACTTTAATTATCTTTCCCCGACGTGCGAGAATCCTGCAGTTGAACCTGGATTCAGGTCCATGACCGGGGCTGTGTTAAAAGCCGCTGCCGGTGATGTTTCCGTCATCGGTTCTGATTTTCTTCTGCTGATGCTGAATCAACCGATCCCCGATACCTTCGGTGTCTGGTTCAACGGATGGAACAGGGAAGATATCGCAAGCCCCAGCGGGGTGGGAATTCATCACCCGATGGGCGATATCAAGAAAATCTCAACCTACACAACACCTCTAGTCTCTACCACCTGGAACCATCCCACGAAACTAACTCACTGGAGGGTGACCTGGGCCGGCACGCTGAATGGGCATGGGGTGACAGAAGGAGGATCATCCGGCTCTCCGATTTTTGATCCAAATGGCCGGATCGTAGGCGCCCTGACCGGGGGAGAAGCGAACTGCGACTCAGCTTTTCTGAATAAACCCGATTACTACGGCAAGTTCAGCTATTCATGGGACATGAATGGATCTGATGCCACAGAACGGCTTGATTTCTGGCTTGATCCCGACAATACCGGAGTCCAGTTCCTCGACGGGATTCCCCTGATAGTCCCCGAACCTGAAGTCCTGTCATCAAACCTGTTGATCTATCCTAATCCGGCATCCGGCGTCGTCAACCTAAAATCGTCTCTCTTTCAGAATAGTCAGACAATGAGGATTACGCTGCTGGATAGCTGGGGGAGACCTGTTGCCTCCTATGTAAGATCTGACACAGGATCAGGCCAGTTCTCCCTGGATCTCACTTCCCTTCCCAATGGATTTTACCTGATCAGAATTGCTTCTGAAGAAATGATTCTTACCGGCAGAATGGTTAAACTCTGAAACAAATCCGGCATGCATCCTCTACTCCTGGCATCGGATCAGTCAAAAGAAGGATTGCTTATTGCAGGTAAAATCCTTGAAGTTGAAAGGCTGACACAGGAAGAGGGACTCTGGCTCTTTGAACACGGGGAGTTAGGGTGGCTGGGAATGCTTGCGGAGGTTGTCAGACAGAGGCACAACGGGAACCGGGTTTTTTATATCCGGAATTTTCACATCGAACCAACAAATATCTGTGTCAATCATTGCCGGTTTTGTTCGTTTTCGCACCATTTCAGCAAAGAGAAATGGGAACTCTCCGTAGACCAAATTCTTGAATTGGTTAAGAGCCAACCCGAAGGAGTCAGGGAACTCCATATTACAGGCGCCGTTCATCCGGGACGGGATCTTTTTTATTATGGCAATCTGTTGAACGCCATCCGGGATATCCGCCCTGAATTGCATCTCAAGGCATACTCAGCTGTGGAAATCGACTACATGATCTCCAAAGCAGGATATTCCTACAAAGAGGGACTGCTCTACCTGAAGGAATGTGGTTTGAACTCTATTCCCGGAGGAGGGGCTGAGATCTTTGACGAAACGATTCGCCGGAAAATCGCCGCAACGAAATCCTCTTCCAACACTTGGCTGGAGATCCATGAAACCGCCCACCAGATTGGGATATCCTCCAACGCCACCATGCTCTACGGCCATTTCGAAACCTATGCTCACCGGATTGACCATCTGGAGAGGTTGCGCCGGTTGCAGGACCTGACCCATGGCTTCAATGCGTTTATCCCGCTGAAGTTCAAGAACTGGAATAACGCCATGGAAGAACTTCCCGAAGTTGCGATCACCGAAGATATGAGGAATTACGCAGTTTCACGGATCTATCTGGATTCGATTCCCCACCTGAAGGCATACTGGCCGGCTATCGGAAAGCAACATGCACGTATCTCACTCTCCTTCGGTGTCGACGACATGGATGGAACCATCAACGACTCTACGAAAATATACTCGCTGGCCGGTTCTGAAGAAAAGAGTCCGGTATTTACGGTGTCCGGGATGCAGGAGTTTATCCTGACAGCCGGACGGGATCCC
>JAFGNY010000362.1 GCA_016926765.1 Bacteroidales bacterium
GACAGTGGCCTATCTGCGCCACACAGGCCCTTACCAGGGCAACGAACAACTGTTTCAACACCTCACCGAAGAGCTCTGCCGCTGGGCGGGTCCGCGCAACCTACTGGGGAACCCCGATGCAAAGATCCTGGTGATTTACCACGACGATCCGAATGTAACCGAACAAGACAAACTCCGTCTCAGCATGTGCCTAACCGTCGCTGAAGAGACAAAGGTGGATGGGAAGATCGGAAAAATGGAAATAGCAGGAGGAACCTATGCGGTGGGACGGTTTGAAGTAACCAGTCAGGAGTTTGGCGAAGCCTGGAACTGGCTTTACGGTAGCTGGCTGCCCCAGAGCGGTTATCAGCCCGACGATGGGCCCTGCTTTGAAATGTATCCGGAAGAGCCGAAGGAAGGTGAAAAGATCAAGGTCGATATCTGTGTGCCGGTAAAACCGTTGTAGTGTGGGGATCCGGGGTCAGATCTCCGGATTGCCGAATAACCGACAGTTTATCAAAGTCCATGACACCCTTGAAAAAGTTTCGCCGATCTTCAGATGAACAAAACTACAGGGTGATCAGAAATGCAGTCTCTTCGGATCCTGTCTCCATGTGCAGGCTTCCCTGGTGCAACCGCAGAATCTGGCGCGACAAACTCAAACCAATCCCGGAACCCTGTTCTTTGGTAGTGAAAAAAGGAATGAAGATCTTATCGGCTACATCCGGTGAAATCGGAGGCCCGTTGTTGGATATCCTGATCGTTGGCCGGTTTTGCTTCGAAATAGCGACAGAAATCGTGACCCGGCGATCCTCTTCACGCCCATCCAGAGCCTCCATCGCATTATTAAGGATATTGATCATCACCTGGGTCAATAGTTTCGCATCCCCTGAAATTTCTTTCACTTTCGGATCGATGGAAAGATGTATCCTGACCTGGCGCTGTTCAAACTGATCCAAAAGAAGGATCCGGATCTGTTCCATCCAATCCGATATACGGATCTGTGCGAATTCAGGCTTCGGAATACGGGTAAGCCTCCGATAGCTGTTCACGAAAGTTAATAACCCTTTTCCTCTCTCCTCAATGGTATCCAGCCCCTGGATGACATTCCCGATCATATCCATGTCCATAAGTTCAGGCGCCACCGGCATACCATCCGCGATAAAGAATTTTCGCAGGGTTCCCGATAACGAAACAATCGGTGCAATGCTGTTCATGATCTCATGAGTTAAGACACGGATCAGTTTTTGCCAGGATTCGAGCTCTTTTTCTTCAAGTTCATGACGGATGTCCTGTAACGAGATCAGTCGGGAAGCCTTACCACTGAATCTGATCTCTTTCATCCTGACCAGCAAATTGATCTGATTATCTGTCGTATATTGTTTATACGTATAGGTTTCTCCGGGTTCTAAGGCAAGCAATACCTGAAAAAGATCCGGGTTTTTTATTGGGATCAGGTGTAACGGAACAAACGAAGGAATTCCGGCATACTCAAATGCCTTTTCATTCATGACCTCCACTTCATCGTTGTGGTTGATGGCAATCAATCCCGTATCTGCATGCTGAATAAATGTTTGATAATATTTTTCCAGGTACTCATTCTGAAGTTTGATCTCCTGGATCTGATTGTTGAGTTCGTTCAGGCTTCTGTAAAGAAACCTGAGAGAACGTTGCCGGATCCCGGTTGGGAATTTCAGGGTCGAATCTTCATTCCTGATCGCTTCAAAAAAGAAAGCGATTTGCCGGTTCGACTGGTTAAATGTATGAATGATTCTATAAATAGCCAGTGGGACCGGGATCAGAATGAGAAGAAACCAGGGTTCCCGGTAAAATGCGGTAAACATACCGGCCAGAAAAGCGGCTGTCAGAATAACCACTATATTGATGGCCGAAGTCAGATTAACCCGTTTATAGCCCATATTTTTTCATTTTTCGGTATAACGTCGGACGTGAAATGCCCAGGTTTTTTGCAACAATACTTAGATTCTGGTCCTGTTTTTCCATCTCTTTTCTGATCATACGCATCTCCATCTCCTCAAGGGTTGTAGCTTCATCTGACACGATCTCTTCCGACTGGTTCAGATACAGATCTCTGGAAGTGATCTGCAAATCTTCACATAAAATGACCCCTTTTTCAATAGTATGCTGCAACTCCCTGATATTCCCGGGCCAGGGATAACTTTTCAAACGATCCATCGCTTCTGGCTGGATCTTCAGCTCCGGTTTCTTGTACTTGTGACTGTATTTTGCCAGGTAAAAATTAACAAGGATCTCTATGTCCCCCTTCCGCTGCCGGAGGGGAGGTAAATCGATATGGATTGTATTGATCCTGTAAAGAAGATCCTGCCGGAACCCCTTCTCTTTAACCATCTCATGTAAATTTTTATTGGTCGTACTGATCAGCCGTATGTCAACCTCGTGTTCCTTGTTCGATCCAACCGGAATCACAACCCGGTTCTGCAAAACATTTAAAAGCTTCGACTGAAGATTCATTGGGAGATTCCCTATTTCATCGAGCAGCAGGGTGCCATGGTCCGATAGCATGATCTTACCGGTACGGTCTTCATACGCATCGGTGAACGATCCTTTGGTATGCCCAAACATCTCGCTCTCAAATAAAGTTCCGGATAGTGATCCAAGATCAACCGTAACAAGGAGTTCCTGATATCGGTCCGATAACCGGTGGATCTCTTTCGCGATCAATTCCTTCCCGGTGCCATTTTCTCCTGTAACCAGAATGTTGGCATCGGTACGCGCAACCTTTTTTACCACATCCATCACCTTTTGCATGGCAGGGGATACTCCAATGATCATCCGTTCATCCCGGTTCATTTCGTTTTTTAACTCCTGCTCCCGCTTTCTGAGATTGCCACACGCTTTTGTCGATTTCCTGAGTCGAAAAGCTGCCTGCAATGTGGCCAGTAGTTTTTCGTTTTCCCATGGTTTCAGGATAAAATCAGCAGCGCCCTCCCGGGTGGCTTTAACAGCCAATTCCACATCC
This sequence comes from Bacteroidales bacterium, assembly GCA_016926765.1. GTDB lineage: Bacteria > Bacteroidota > Bacteroidia > Bacteroidales > FEN-979 > QYOJ01. The sequence goes on from JAFGNY010000362.1 coordinate 2,981, forward strand.
CCGTAAGCCGTAAACATCACTACCTCTGTTTCAGGTTTTAGCCGTTTAATCTCCCGTAACCAGTAGAGCCCCTCATTCCCGGAGCTTTCTCCCGCTTTAAAATTCATATCCAGCAACACAACATCAGGATCATGCATTGCGAGTTCCCGCAACAAAGTCGTTGGGCCGGAAAGTGTATAAACTTCCGCAAACTCAAACTTGAGTAACATCCTGAGTGCGCTCAGTACACTCTTGTTGTCGTCGACGATCAGCAAACAACCCTCCTTGTTTTGTGCTTCCATACGATCTGAATTAAATGATGATATTGGGATCACAAATGTAAAGAAAAATTACAAGCAACTGTAACGTTTATTTACAAATTATTCGGACAATAATTTGTTTATAATTGATTATCAATACTATAAATGATTTGGCATAATCTTTGTAACTCTGCCCAAACATCACTATAAAAATAAAAAAATGATTAAAACAAGTAATCTGAACAAACGCTTTCGAACCGATGAGATCGAAACAACCGCGTTAAATAATGTTACCATCGGGGTCGGTAAAGGGGAGTTTGTAGCCATCATGGGCCCTTCGGGATGTGGAAAATCTACCTTGCTGAATATTCTCGGAATGTTGGACAATCCCACTTCCGGCGATTATTTTTTCGATGGGACCAATGTCTCCAGGTTCCGGGAAGGAAAACGTACACAATACCGGAAAGGGAACATTCAGTTTGTTTTTCAGAGCTTTAACCTGATTGATGAGCTGAATGTATATGAGAATGTGGAACTTCCGCTCCTCTATCTGAAGATCGGATATGCCGCCAGAAAAAAAATGGTCATGGATATCCTCGACCGGATGAAAATCGGTCACCGGAAAAAACATTTTCCCCAACAGCTCTCCGGTGGGCAACAACAGCGGGTTGCCATTGCCCGTGCCGTAGTTCCCAATCCAAAACTGATCCTGGCCGATGAGCCAACCGGGAACCTCGATTCCAAAAACGGGATCGAAGTGATGAGTCTGCTCACCGAGCTTAATAAACAAGGCACTACCATCATTATGGTAACACACTCACAACGCGATGCCGCATTTGCCCACCGGATCATAAACCTGTTCGACGGCCAGGTCGTTACCGAAGAAGTCGCCAAACAGGCAGCCGCCATCTGATCATGAAAAACAACTGGTTCATCGGATGCTTTTTCATCCTGGGATCTATCATTCCCGTGATCGGACAACGAACATGGAACCTCGAACAATGCATTGAATATGGCTGGGATAACAACCTTTCCATCCAGACTCAGGAGCTGGGAGTAAAGATTCAACAAACCAACTACCTGCAGGCTAACAACAACCTGCTCCCCGCATTTTCGGCTCAAAGCAGCATCAATAAATATTTTGGACGTAGCATCGATCCCGCCACGAATACCTATATCGATGTGCAGTTTTTCGACAACTCCTATGGCCTCTCTTCAACTATCGAAGTCTTCTCCGGTTTTATGAAGATCAATACCATCGCCATGGAACGCTTTACCTATGAAGCGGAGAAAAACAAACTGCAACAGGTAAAAAATATGGTGGCCCTCTCCATCATCAATGGGTATTTTAACCAGTTGCTGAACGAGGGACTCTCAGCCATTGCCCTGGAAAACTACCAGCTTTCCCGTGAGCAATATGACTATACCTCGCGACTGGTACAGGTTGGCAGGAAAGCCGGGACCGACCTCCTCGAAATCGACGCCAGTCTCGCTGCCGACAGCTTCCTGCTGGTACAGTCCTGTCACCTGCTCGAACAGGCATCCCTCGATCTGAAGTACCAGATGAACTATCCGCTGGAAGATACCCTGGATATCGACACGGTACTCTTTTCAGTATTTACCGGATCGATGGATACACTCACCATGGAAGAGCTGTTTAACCTGGCTTCGGAGGCATTACCCGATATGCGTATGGCTGAAAATCAGGTAAATGCTGCGAAAAAAGCAGTAAAGATCAGTAAAGGCTCCTTTTCCCCACGCATCGGTTTCTATGCCGGCTGGGGATCAAACTATGCGACAACCCTGACAGATGATAACGACCAGGTCATTCCGTTTCCCGATCAGATCAGTAACAATGGCAGTGAATACCTGAGTATTGGCCTGGATATTCCACTGTTTACGCGATTTTCAAAATACACCGCACTGCGTAAATCCAAACTGCTGTATGAACAAGCCCGTATTCAGTATGATGATGAAGCCAATAAACTGCGGATGGCAGTGGAAAAATCACTTACCGACTGGCGATCAGCCCGGGCAGAATACCATTCGGCACGTAAACAGTTGCTCCAAAGTGAAAAAGCCTTTGAAGCTGCAGAGAAAAAACTGGACAAGGGATTGATTAACATCATTGAGTATTACATTCAAAAAAATAAAGTCTTCCGGGCAAAAACAGAGGTGCTGCGAACAGGGCTACAGGCCCTGCTCAAGGAACGGTACATCCGGTTTCTGATGACAGGAAGTTGGATAATTGAAAATTGAAAATTGAAAACTCAACCTTGAACCTTGAACATTGAACCTTGAACATTGAACCTTGAACTGAAACCCGAAACATGAATAGCATAGAGACTTCCAACATGGACCGCGTCATTGAAGAGAGATGGTGGATCCGAAAAAAATACTGGAAATACATCGCTGGTGCAATTCTGGTTATCGCCCTGATCCTCTTCTTTGCCCTGCGCGATTGGACCAGTACAGTACGGGTGGATAAGGAAAAATTATCCATCGCCACTGTTTTCCGGGGTGTTTTTAACGATTATATCTCTGTCGACGGAACAGCGGCCCCCATCTCCACCATCTTCCTGGATGCCTACGAAGGAGGAAAAGTGGAAGAGATCCTGCTGGAAGAGGGTACAATGGTGACTAAGGGGGATGTGATCCTGAGGCTGACTAATAACGACCTGAATCTGAATATCCTCAATAGTGAAGCACAATTGGCCGAGAAATCAAATTTTCTGCGGGAGGTACGGATCCGGATGGAACAGGAGAAACACTCCCTGGAGCGTGAAGTGTTGAATGCCAGGTTCGATCTGATCGCCAAAAAACGCCATTACGAACAAAATAAGGAGCTCTATCAGGATGAATTGATCTCCCGCGATGATTACTTAAAATCGGAAGAGGACTTTCAGTTAGCCCAGCGATCTCTTGAACTGGTACTTTTAAGACAAAGACAGGACTCCAGTTTCCGAAGTCTCCAGATTGAGCAGATCTCCGAAAACCTTCGAAATATGCAACTGAACCTCAACCTGGTCAAGCAACAACAGGATTATCTTAACGTCAAAGCTCCGGTAGATGGGCAGATCGGATCTCTCCTGGTAGAGATCGGACAGTCGATTCCACGTGGATTCCGGATTGGCCAGATCAATGTGTTGACTTCCTATAAAATTGAAGCCAATGTGGATGAGCATTATATCGACAGGATCCGTACCGGATTAATCGGTTACATCGAAAAGCCGGGAGACACCCTGACCCTCCAGATTAAAAAGGTCTATCCGGAAGTCCGAAGCGGAAAATTTAAGATCGATCTGGTCTTCATTGGAAAACTTCCGGAGAATATCCGGATCGGACAGTCCTATTTCGTGAAACTCCAATTGGGCCAGGCAGTGGAAGCAATCCAGATTCCCCAGGGAAGTTTCTATCAGACTACTGGGGGCCAATGGATCTTTGTGGTGGATGAAAGCGGCAACTTCGCCACCAAACGTCCTATCCGGATTGGCCGGAAAAATCCCCAGTTCTATGAGCTGACCGAAGGCCTTCTCCCCGGCGAGCAGGTCATTGTATCCGACTACACCATCTTTGGAACCAACGAAAAGGTTGAATTCAAATAACAACCCCTTGGCATGAAATTTACCCATTTTCCGAGAAATCCTTATCCATGAAAAAAAAACTGAAATACGCTTTTCGTTTTCTGACCCGGGATATCCTCTTCACGACCATAAACGTCGTCGGGTTATCAGTTGGGATGGCGGCCACACTCCTGATTCTCTTATATGTGATTCATGAAGTGCAATACGACAAACACCATCTGAAAGCCGAAAATATTTACCGGATTGACATGCAATCAGGGTCCGATCCGTCAAAACGGGCCTGTTTTACCCCTCCCCCTCTTGCGCCGGCCCTGACCGATTACTTTCCCGGGATTCGGAATGCAACCCGACTGGTTTTATGGAAATCAGGTACCATGATCACCAGCGGCGACCAATCCTTTTTGGAAGAAAACATTGCCAGAGCCGATACCTCCTTGTTTGACATTTTTACAATCCCCTTTGTTTCCGGCAATAAAGCCACGGCTCTGCAAAACGACAATAGCTTAGTGCTCACGGAATCGATGGCACGTAAATATTTTGGGAAGGAAGATCCTATAGGAAAACAGCTTGTTTTCAATCAGGAAAAAAGCTATGAAGTCACGGCAATCATCCACGATATCCCTGTTACATCCCATTTCACATTCGACTTTCTGATCCGCGGCAATTACGAAGGACTTGACTGGGGTGACGGATGTCTTCAGACCTATATTCTCCTGGAGAACGATTTCCCTCCGGCAGAACTGGAATCCAGACTCCCTGAATTTACCCTCCGGAAGATGGGCCCCTGGATTGAATCTGTGACAAAAATCCCGGTGACCGACTACTTCAACGACGAGAACAACCGCTCCTCCTTTCACCTCACACCACTCACCAACGCATACATGGATCATCATCTCGAAGGGATTCCCGGACTCGATGCTCTCATGATGCGATTCGGAAATCAGAGAAACTTACTCCTATTCTCACTTCTTGCGCTGCTGATCCTGGTATTGGCTGCCATAAACTTTATCAATCTGTCAACAGCCAGATCGGTTAAACGAACCATGGAAGTATCCTTAAGAAAGGCCATGGGCGCTTCCCGGGTCCGGATCATCGACATCTTCCTGATCGAGTCGGTCATTCTGAGCATCCTGGCCCTTTTTCTTGCTATCCTCCTGGTAATCGTGATCTTACCCTGGTTCAATGCCTATCTGAACCTGAATATAACGCTTGCATTCTACAAGCCCCTCCTTCTGGTTGCACTGCTCTTCACCCTGCTTACCGGTATTCTGGCCGGGTCCTATCCCTCGTTCTCCATTGCCCGGGTTCCTCCTGCAACCATCCTCGGAAAAAAGAAAGGAACCAGTTTCCTCCGCTCACCGATCAATAACCTGTTGCTTTCCTTTCAATTTGCCATATCTACGGCACTGATTATCTCTACAATCGTCATTTACCGCCAACAAGCATTCATGGTTAATGCCGATCTGGGTTTTCCTCAGGAAAACCTGTTGGTTGTGGAAAGAGCCTCACGCCTGAAAGAAAATCAACCGGTTCTGGCTGAACGGCTCGCCTCCTTTCCTTCCATTAACCAGGTCGCTTTTGCAACAGCTATTCCGGGGCGCCATCATGAACCGACTACATACCAGATGGAAGGCAGACCATCAACCGAGGAATATTTCTTTCATACCATGATGGCTGATCCCGCTTATGTCGAAACGATGGGGCTGCAGATCACCAGGGGAAGGAACCTGAATCAAACCAGCGATCCGCATGAGCTTGAAGCATTGATCAATGAAAAGGCAGTTGCCACCTATGAGTGGACAAATCCACTGGGGAAACGGATTATTTTTGAAACACGGGAGACAGCAGATCCAGTATATGCCACCGTGGTAGGAGTTGTCAAGGACTTTCACTTCCAACCCCTGCATAGGCCTCTGGAACCGATGATGATCTGCCAGCCCCTTTACCCTGCCAACCTGATGGTGGTCAGGATCGATCCTTCCGATCCTGCCCGAACCATTCGTGAAATAGAAAAACAGTGGGCCAACCTTTCAGGAGGTCAACCATTCCGGTATGGCTTTCTCGAAGATGAACTAAGGCATGCCTATGCCCAGGATCAACGCACGGGTTTTCTTTTCCTGCTGTTCGCATGCCTGGCGATCGTCCTCTCATGCGCAGGTATGCTGGGACTGGTAATATCCGTAACGGAACAACGAACCAGGGAAATTGGCATCCGCAAAGTGAACGGTGCTCGCACGCTTCAGGTGTTCAGGACGATTTCGGGCGATTTTCTGAAATGGATCTTTGGGGCTGTCGTCCTGGCCATTCCGGTGACTTTTATCGGCATGACCCGCTTCCTGGAACAATTCTCCAACCATATCCCCCTAAGCTGGTGGATCTTCCTCCTGGCCGCCCTGATGGTTCTGATCATCGCCCAATTGACCATCTCCTGGCAAACCTTCCGTGTTGCGTCACGAA
>JAFGNY010000363.1 GCA_016926765.1 Bacteroidales bacterium
AGATGATGAAATTCACGATCGAGAAGAGGATGCTCAGCGAACTGACGGTGAGAAATGACTGGATACGGTCGTGATCGAGAATACGCTGGATCAGGTCGCCTGTACGCTTGGTATCGAAGAACCCGATCGGAAGCATCATGATCTTGATCAGGAAGTCGGAGATCAGGGAGATATTGATCCGTGTGCTGATATGCAGCAAGATCCATCCCCGGATAAATTCCACCGAGATCTGGCCAAGAAAGAGAGCCATCATCGCCATCAGGACCAGTGAGATGAAATTCAGGTCCTGGTTTTGGATCCCGACATCAATGATCGATTGGGTGAGAAAGGGGAAGATCAGCATGAAGAGGCTTCCCAGCAACATGCCGAGGACCAGTTGGGCAAAGAGTTTCCGGTGAGGCTTCAGGTAACTGAGGATAAATTTCAGTCGCGAGATGCCACTCCCTTCATCCTTACTGGTATGAAACTTCTCTGTGGGCTCCAGCAGCAGGCAAATCCCTTTTTGCTCCTCATCAGGCTCAACGGCATCAAGCCAGTTCCGTAAAAACTCCTCTTCCGGGTACTTGACTTTCCCGATCGCGGGATCTGCAATGAAAAAGAGACGTTTCCCTCGTTTCTGTGTGATCTTGTACAGAACAACAAAATGGTTTTGATGCCAGTGAAGGATGGCTGGGACGGGAGCTTCAGAGAGTAGTTCTGCCAGACTGATTTTTACGCCAAGGGTGCTGAACCCGGTCTCTTCTGCAGCATCACTGATGCCAAGCATCGTCACGCCATCCCGGGTGATGTGGCAGAGGTTGCGGAGTGTGGAAAGGGAGTACCGTTTGCCATAAAACGATGCAACCATCTGGATGCAGGCCGGACCGCAATCCATGGTGTCCAATTGCCGTGAGAATGGGAACCTACTCATACCTCAGCACATTGATCAGGTTTTTACGAAGGATGGTCCAGGTTCTTATCATAATGATTGACGAGACAAACACAATAATGAAGAGAAGAGCGATGACAAAGAGGTACCAGTGAAGGGGAACTTTATAGTAAAAAGCTGACAACCAGATATTCATGATATAAATTGTTGCCGGGATAGACAGGATGGAAGCCAGGAGGGTATAGATGAGAAACTCTTTTTGCATCCTGAAAAGGATGTCCTTATTGGAAGCGCCAAAGATCTTTCTCACTGCAATTTCCTTCAGCCGGCGTTCGATCATGAGAAGGGCCAGACCAAATAACCCCATGCCGGTGATGAGGAAAGCCAGAAAAGAGAAGGAGGCAACTACCTGGCCAAACTTTTCTTCTCTGGAGTACATCAGGTTCAACTCATCATTGAATGTGGAGCAGGAAAAAGGAAGTTCCGGCGCCATCTCTTTCCATTCCGACTCAACCTGCTGACGCACTAGATCCATAGTCCCGGGCCGGCACCTGATCACCAGGTAGATGCATGCCGAAGGATCCAGGGTGAAAACAGCAGGAGCTATCCGGGAATAAAAGGAGTGGATATTAAAATCCCGGACAATACCGGTGATAATACTCCTGCCAAGTGTTGCCCCCAGAGGTTCCTGGAGGTTGATCATCTCTTCAGCTGCCTGGTTGATGATAATCGGTGTTCTTGAAGGATTTTCATCATCAGGTTTTGCATCCTCTCCGGCAACGAATTCAATGCCAAGTGTTGTAAAGAAGTCCCTGTCAATGAAGTAGTTTTCCAGTGAATAGGTGACGTTCACGGAGTCGTTCTCAGTAACGGTATAGGAGATGGATGAACGGTCGTTGGTGGGTGGAATGATCGAGCTTCCGGAGACAGAGACCACCCCTTTTCCATCCCTGATCCGGTCGCGGAGTTCAGAATAACCAGTGAATTCGCCCGGATTGAATGAGACGATCAGGAGGTTCTCTTTCCGGATGCCGCTGGTGGGATTCATGCAATAATCGAGTTGGGCAAAGATGATCATCATGCAGGTGATAAGGAAGAGGGTAATCACGAGTTGGAATACAATAAACAATTTGCTCAGGCTAAATCGCTGCCGCGTAAATACTTGGTTTTTAAGAGCTTTTAGTGGGTTTAGCGCCGCAAGGTAAAAAGCAAGGTACCCTCCCGAGATCCCGCCGATCAGCAGGGTTATGGCTGCAAAGAGGGGAATATAGATCAGCATATTCCAGGTATAAAGCTGGATATCATATCCATAGAGAGAATCGACGAATGGTTCGGCAAACCCAAGTACCAGGAATGAGAGAGGCAGGGCAAGCGAGGTCAGGAGGATGGATTCAGTGAGAAGCTGGGTGCGAAGTTCTCTTTTAGTGGCGCCTAACACCTTTCTGACGCCGATCTCTTTAAAGCGCAGGGCAGAGCGTGCCGTATTTAAAATGGAATAGTTGATGCCTGCTAACAAAAGGATGGCAAAAGCAAGCGACACGTAATAAAACAGGGCGGAACGACTCCCTTTTTGATGGAAGTCGTTGATGATCTCCTCCGAATCCAGATGGATATCGCGGATGTTCTGAAAGGTGAAGGAGACCTGTTCTTTTGCCATTCCCAGTGAATCGAGCAGGGGCGGCAGCAGATCCGTTAATTCAGCGATGCTTTTATTCTCTTTCACCAGGATATAGTTCTCGACGTAATAATCAGCAAATTGTTCCGCTTCAGCGGCAATATCAATTCCATTTTGCTGGAACAGATAAGTGAAGAGATCCATTCCCGCCAGGAATTCAACATCAATCGTCGAGTTCCAGGGGAGCTTGCTGAATACTCCTGCAACCTTCAGTGTAACCGGGATGCCACCGGTAGTCAGTTCAATTGGTTTTCCGATGGGGTCGGTTTGCCCGAAATACCGCTCTGCAGCAGGTTGCGAAAGGAGAACACCCCCCGGTGTTTCCAGTCCGGCTTTCCCTTGCCCGCTAACCATCCGGAAAGTCAGGATATCGAAGATCGACGGATCAGCACAGAAAAATCCGGGCTCATCCCGGTATTCATGGCCTTGTTTTACAGCAACCGGACCGGTGATGAACAGAAGTGAGACAATCCGTCCCGACCGGAGAAGATCTGGTGAATATTCTTTTAGTTTATGGGGGAGCAGGGTAGGGGAGTAAGGCATGGTGATCCCCTCTCCGGTATGTGTCAGGATCCGGAAGATCTGCGCACGTTGATCATGAAAGGAGTTGTAGCTTAATTCATTGATGATAAAGATCATCAGGAAGAATGAGACCGTCAGCCCGGCTGTCAGCCCAATCAGGTTGATGGCAGTGAAGAGTTTACTCTTCAGGATGAACCGGTAGGATGTGACGAATGCGTTCCAGTTCATGGGTTCTTTTCGTTTTGTGAGACATCACAGAAATTGAATCGGTTCATAAAAATCTCGTAGGAGCTGATCGGAGGACAAAGAAACTGGAATACACAGTGTTTGCATGGGATGACATCTTTGCGGATTCGCCGCCAGCTGATCCCGTTGTTCAGCTCCCGGGAGACCAGTTGAACAAGCGTTTCCGTTGTTGCCTCTCCGATTTCCGGATCATTCAGGTTGGCAAAGACTTTCCCTCCCGGCAGGATCCAGAGTTTCCCAAAATCATTTTCATTGATCGAGATCCTGGAGAATAGTTGCTGCTGATCGGGTTGTGAAGCCAGGATTTCCTCCCTGGATACAAAGACATTTTCTCTGAAGAAATCCAGGTTCATCCCGGTAAACAACGGTTTGAAAAAAATGTTGGAACGATCCAGCGTACCGGCGATTTCAATCGCTTGTTGCAACTCTCCCTGATTGCTGACGATCAGATTGAATTCCAGTCGTTTCAGAAGCTTTTCTTCCGGGAGGCTTTGCAAAAGAGTCGTAAGGGTTCCGGGTTGTACGGGGAACCGGATATAAAGAGACAGGGTGGTATGTTTCTGTGAAAGGATCATGGAAATCAGCTCTTTATCCAGGTTTACTGCCAGCAGGTGGTATTTTTTCTGGAATGGGCTGGCTGCCATGATCCCGATCACCTCGTTGAGAAAAGGGTATCTGGCGAGGTTCTCACCGGAGAGATGGATGAGGGTAGGAGTATAGTTATTCACCTCCTTGATCATTCTCCTGAAGAGGTCAATATCCATCTCCTCCTTGTTGTCTGTCACACACGCCGGATAGGAAAACTGACGGAACGCCGTCCGGTACAGATCTTCCGTCTCCTGACCGGCTGAATTTAAAAAGAGCGTGATTTCCTGAAGGTAGTTCCGAAGATCTATTGCAGGCTTAACTGCCGTTTGCTGGATGGGCAGAGGATTGAACCCAAACTTGACCATGGGTTCCGGGAAAATCGTTGCGGGCTTTCCTGCCGACCAGTCGGGATCGAGGAGATCTCCCATGAATTCCTGCCGGAGCCTGGTGATGAATTCCTGAATTTCCACCTCCTTCAGCTGACCTGGTGCCAACCTGACCACATACCCATTTGACGGATCAAGCAGGGAGTCGGCAAGTTTTGCAAGGGACCGTGATACCATATATTCCACGGCAACTTTGCTGACCGTATTATACAGGAGTAATCGTTTTCTCTTACGTACCATCTGTACATAAGGTTCCAGGAAAAGCCAGGGAGAGTTATCCTTCATAAAATATCGATTGGGCAGTTCTCCGGAAAAACGGGTAATCGGCTTCAATATGTGAATAATGCTTTTTCAGATACTCTCTGAATCCAGATTCTGTGGTAAAATAGTAACAGGATGGATGTTCGGTTTCAATGCCGGTATTGAAAATGCATTCCTGACAGTTATCTATAAAATAGCATTTGCTGCACAACC
>JAFGNY010000364.1 GCA_016926765.1 Bacteroidales bacterium
CTGTGTTCAGGAGATGCTCATCGAACATATAGACCAGTGAGGCGTTTCTGTATGCATTTTCTATTTTTATCCGAAGGTCCTTTTCCTTTTCTTCGCGAATCAAGGAAAAATCACGGATGATCTGGCGCTTGACCGGATCGGATTCATTGGCATACTTTTCTTGCATATAGGTGTAGCGACTGACTTCCCCAATCAATTTGTCGATCTGTGAGAAACCCTTATTATCCGGGACCAGTGTCATCAGATCCTTCTGGTGCTGGGTTTCCAGTTTGAGCTGCTCAATAAAGTCCTGCCGGTTTTCGCTGATATTAAAAAGGCTGTAGACGTTCAGTTTCAGTTGTTTGCTGCCAGGGCCGGCAAGCTCGTCATCCTGGTCTGAAAGAACGCTGAACTTAAAAGTGTCGGTCCCGTCATTAAATGAAGCTACGGTTGCAAATAGCTTGTAACCCTTTATATAATTCACTAATGATCGTTTTTTGCTGAACAACTCAACATCGAAATCCTTCATCTCTTCAAGGAGTTTGCCTTCCAGATCCGATGTGATTTTATAGTTGTTGTTGGACAATAACAGTACTTTGGCTTCCGAAAGGATGGTCAGGGCCTCCTGGATGAGCGGTTTCAGATCGTAGTAGGCCGTGATGTCGGAAATATAACTCTTGGTGATGTTTTCCAGGGTTGGCGACACCACTTCAGAATCCGCGAGGAAGTGGATGGTTTTAAGGAGCTTTTCACCATTTACCCTACTGTCCCTCTCGTGCAGAATTTTTCTGGCAGTGTCATATTTATTCACCAGCCCTATCGGGGGCGCGGTTTGGGCTTCGGAACAGATCGCATAGCCCGGCGTAAAGCTAGGAAGATCTTTTTCCCGCATCTGTTTTCGCAAAACATCAAAGGTGGTGATGATCATGCCCCGGGCGGCAATCTGCGTTGCGACCAGGGCGTTGGAGCTGAACAAAAATTTCTGGAGAATATCGAATTGATATTTGTGAAAGGGATAGTAGGTCGCAAATTCCCGGGCGTTTGTCGTCTTTGTGGGAAACGATGATTTCAGGTTCGTCGCATCGGAAACCAACCCCTCATTCTGTTTATGATAATCGAGCAGGTTCTGATATCCGGCTTCAGTTTTCTGCAAAAGACGGTTTCGAATGATGACATCGACATCCGTGGATTCCAAATGAATTTTTGTTTTGAAACGATCCGTGACCTTGGTGAGTTGGCTCCGGCTCACATTGGCGTTATTGATGACGTCGTCTATTTTTTCCTGGGCGATAGCAATCGTCCATACCTTGCTGGTGATACTCGAGAGGGCTTCGCTCAAGCCTTCCAAATCGAGCAGAGTGAATTTCTTTTGACTTATCGCTTCGCTGGCCTCGTCAAAAATAAAAACCAATGTTTCTTCCTGATTGTATTTCAGGTACTTTTCCAACTCGGTCTTGAACTTACTGGCCGAAAAATCATCGATTGCCGCGCTGTAAATATTATAGGTGCGCGAATAATCGGCTTCGCTGTAACCCATTTCTGAATGAACTTTCGCCATGACTTTGGCGACCTGGCGGTTGCTTGTCTTCAATTCATCCCAGTCTTGCCCTTCAAGGGTTTTAACAATCTTCTTAAATTCATCAAGTTTCCCTTCGATGTAGAGATCAAATTCCATATAGCCATAGATGTCATCTCTAAACCCCAGGCTCTTGAGAAGGTTTACAAAAAGGGTAAAGGCCAAGCCCCGGTCGGTATTCTGCTTGGCAACATCGAGAAAAACCACCCTGCTGTTCACGGCATCGAGGTTCCTGATGGAATTTTCAATCAAGCTTTCATCAGAGACCCCCTTGAGCCGGGGGATGAAACGATCTCTGGCCGGCGTCCCGTTGATGACCGGGTTATTGATCGTGTAGCCCAGCATTTTCCCGAAATAGGATTTCCCTGAACCGTAAAATCCGGACAACCATACGCCGGTTTCTTTTATGTTGGACGTGAATTGGTTGATAAAATTGTAGAGGTGCCGCCCAATACCTTCAGTGACAATGTAAGATTCAATTTCCTGCTGGATTTCGAACTCAGAACGATCTTCGATGTCAATAACATTCTTGATGTCTTCCTGAAGATCCAGAGTCAGTATTTCCTTAATCTTGGTCATGGGCAGCCTCTTATCTTACCAAAGCGCAGCGGTATTTGGATGCAGGTTTAAAGTTTAGAAAATAAAGGTTGTCGTCCTCGATTCTTGAAGGGTAAAAAATTACCAGAGGGTGAGGGAGTTTCATAACCACCTTATTCTCCATGATATTTACGTTTTCTATTCCCGTTCCAAAAAGACACCCGGTTCTTATCAGGAATGGTATCCGATCGTTTTGACAGGCTTCTTTGATTTCATCGACGATCAAATCAAACAGGTCGGTAGAAGGATCGTCCGACCGGAAAACCAGGTGTGGGGTGTTTTTGAAATCCTTGTAATAATCCTGGAAGGAATCCCAGCCGTCCTGTTCAATAAACTTCACCAGCAACTTACTGATATCAATGAAAGCTGCTCTCTGGGAATAGATCTCTCTGGCCTTTTCGATATAGAATCGCTCTTC
>JAFGNY010000061.1 GCA_016926765.1 Bacteroidales bacterium
AAACACAATGACCTGGAAGAAGTTGGATACGACACCTACCATCATACGATGTTTGAGATGCTGGGGAACTGGTCTTTTGGAGATTACTTCAAGAAGGAGGCGATCGAATGGGCGTGGGAGCTCTTGACCGAAGTATTTCACATCGATCAAAAACGATTATATGTAACTGTTTTCGAGGGAGATGTCGCTGATTCGTTAGCTATGGACCTGGATTCCCTTACCTACTGGAAAGCTATTGTTCCTGAAGATCAGATCCTTTTCGGATCGAAAAAAGATAATTTCTGGGAGATGGGAGATACCGGCCCGTGCGGGCCCTGTTCCGAAATCCATATAGACCTGAGGCCGGAAGCAGAACGAATGGCTATTACGGGCCGTGACCTGGTAAATAAAGGGAATCCGCTGGTGATTGAGATATGGAACCTGGTTTTTATCGAATTTAACCGGCTGGCGAACGGGGAGTTGGTTCCTCTTCCGGCGAAACACGTGGATACGGGGATGGGCTTTGAGCGTCTTTGTATGGTTTTACAGGATAAGGTATCCAATTATGACACCGATGTTTTTCAACCTTTGATCAGGGCGTTGGCTACCGATGCCGGGATCACTTATGGTTCTGATCCGAAAGCTGACATTGCCATGCGGGTGATTGCCGATCACCTTCGTGCCATCGCGTTTTCCATTGCCGACGGGAAGCTCCCATCCAATGTAAAGGCAGGCTATGTGATTCGGCGGATTTTGCGCCGGGCAGTCCGGTTTGGCTATGTTTTCCTGAACTTCAGGGAACCCTTTCTGTGTGACCTTGTTTCTGTTCTGTCAGACCAGATGGGGACTGTCTTCCCGGAGCTGATCTCGCAGCAGCAATTGATCCGGCGAATCATCCGTGAAGAAGAAACCTCCTTCCTCAGAACCCTGGAGCAGGGAATCCAGAAATTTCAGCAATACGTTAATGAACCCCTCCCTACCCTCCCCTTGAAGGGGAGGGGCAGGGGTGGCGTCATTTCAGGAGATTTCGCTTTTGAACTGTACGACACCTATGGCTTCCCGGTCGACCTCACCGAATTGATGGCCCGTGAGATCGGATGGCATGTGGACATGGATGGTTTCAGGAAAGGGATGGAAAAGCAGAAAGAGCGTTCGCGCCAGGCAGCGGCAGTGGACACCTCTGATTGGATCATCCTGAATGAGGATGCGGGCTTGTCGGAATTTGTCGGCTATAACCATCTGCAGACTGTGACAACCATCTGCCGATACAGGAAGGTAAAAGAAAAATCAGGAGAATTTTTCCAGATCGTCCTGAAAAAAACACCGTTTTATGCCGAATCGGGCGGTCAATCCGGCGACAAGGGTTGGTTACGCAAGGGTGATCAGGTGATCGATATCACCGACACCATCAAAGAACATGATCAGATCATTCATCTCTCTTCCGCCTTTTTGAAGGATCCTTCCGGCGAGGTGAACGCAGAGGTGGATGCTTCCAAACGGTTACTGACGGCCAATAACCATACGGCTACCCACCTGATGCATGCAGCTTTAAGGGAAGTGCTTGGAACGCATGTTGAACAAAAAGGATCTCTGGTGGACGAGACCCGCCTCCGTTTCGATTTCACGCATTTCTCGAAGATGACACCGGGGGAGATCAGGCAGGTTGAGAAACTGGTAAATGACCGAATCCGGGAAAATATCCCTCAGGAGGAAAACCGGGCCGTTCCGATGACTCAGGCAAAAGAGATGGGCGCGATAGCCCTTTTTGGTGAAAAATACGGGGAGGAGGTGCGGGTGATCCGGTTCGGTAAAGATTTTTCCACTGAACTCTGCGGAGGCACTCATGCAGTTTCAACCGGACAGATCGGCCTTTTCCGGATTACCTCAGAAGGGGCGATTGCTTCCGGTATTCGCCGGATTGAAGCCGTTACAGGAGCCGTCGCCGAAGATTACATGTATGGCAAAGAACAGCTCCTTGAAGAGGTGAATGAGGCCCTGAAGCATCCCAAAGATCTGATGCATGGGATCAGGCATCTCCAGGAAGAGTTTCAGGAACTTAAGAAAGCCGCAGGGGAGTACCATAAATTGAAGCAAGCCCAGATCCTGGAAAAATTGAAGCAAAACATCGAATCACTTCACGGAATGCACTACCTGGGAACACACGTCGATCTGGAGATCGAAGCCATGAAAGGAGTTGCTTCCATACTCAGAACTGAGATCCCTGATCTTTTCCTTGTCCTTGCTTCTGAATCTGAAGGCAAAGCCCAGATTTTACTTGCACTTTCCGATTCCCTGGTGAAAGGAAAACACCTGAATGCCGGACAAATCATCCGGGAACTGGCAAAAGAGATCAACGGTGGCGGAGGTGGCCAGCCGCATATTGCCACAGCAGGCGGAAATCAACCGGAAGGCATCCCCACTCTGCTGGTAAAAGCAAAGGACTATTTTGTATCGTTACATTCGATATAATAGCCCGCGTAATTGATCCTGAAGCTGGCTTCCCAATCATCAATTTTATTGGAAGCATTGATTCCGGTATAACACTGAGATTCATAATAGTAAGTATAACCACTTCCGTAATCTTCGTAAGCGGTACATTCACGGCATTTCTTGCAGGAGAGGGTGGCGAAGACCATCCCGGCAGCGAAAAGAACAAAAAAGAGTCTGGTAAACGTTTTTTTCATTGTAGTGTGTTTAGATGATACTAACTATTGCCGATTAATTATCCTTGCATGTGACAAGATAGGTTGAATAGAGATTCCTGAAATTCTCTTCAAATTGATTCAGTGATGCAGATGCATCTGATCCGGATGTACATTGTTTCTTTACCGCGATCTCATATCCATCCCAGGAAGTAGCTGTACATTCCCTGCATTTCCTGCAGGAAGAGAGCAGGAAAATAAGGAGGGCACATCCAATTACCAGTCCAGGCCAGGAATGTTTTACTTTACACGTCATCCTTAAATTTTACGGATAAAGATATAAAAAAGTTCCGGGAATGTTACCTGTTCATTTCCTGTTTTATTTCTTCAATCGCCTGTGAAACCGGAGCCCATTCCTGCCTAAGGGAGAGCTGAAGGATTGCTGCAGCAAGATCCCTGGCCGAACCATCTTCCTTGAGGGTTGACGCAGCAGCATTGACCTGGGTAATGGTCTCTTCTTTCGCATTCCGGATCTGCTCCCATGCATTCGTTGAAAGATAAAGCTGCTGAGACAAGTTGTATTCAAACTCTTCCCGGATCGTTCGAATCAGGGCAGCCTGCAACTGAGAGGCAGTCATGTCGGAAGTATGCACCCGCAGGATCAGGCTATTAGGCCGGATCCGTTCAAGAAAGAGGATCAATCGTTCACAAGCCTGAAGCCTTAATGTAAGGATCGCTCCGGCATCACTATTTTGCTCAGGATGAATAACCTGAGGATTCTCCGTCAGTTTCCGACGAATTCTGAAATAGAACCAGATAGCAACCAGTGCCGCACCCAATAAAAGAAATACATTTACGGCCTGTTGCAACAGGTTGATGAAAAAAGGCTCCATGGGATCAATTTTATACAAAACTACAAAAGATACAGATAATATTTTTCCTGAAGAACAAATAGAAAATTTGTTTTTTGCACATATGTGCATTATATTTGTAGAAAAATGAATTGTTTATTTTTATCATGAAAATCGAAT
>JAFGNY010000365.1 GCA_016926765.1 Bacteroidales bacterium
CGGCGGACATCCCTGAATGTTTATTGACAGTCCCTCCTGGTAAGACCCTCCGGCAACCGTCGTCTTAAAAAGCGTTCCGTACGTACATCCTAGCATAATCTATATCGTTTAGTTTTTCTCTTTCAGTCTTCCGCCCATGGCGACAAAATCTTTAACAAATTCCGGATAGGTCACTTTCACCGCCTCAGCGGTGTCCACTTCTGTTTCACCTTCCGCAGCCATCCCGGCCAGGGCAAGGGCCATCACCATGCGATGATCATCATAACCATGCACAGCTGATCCGGTGAGTTTACTCTTTCGAATGAGCAGGCCGTCCTCAAACTCTTCAACATCGGCACCCATCTTTGTCAGTTCCGTGCGCATGGCGCTGATCCTGTCGCATTCTTTCAACCGTGCCTGTGCCACATTGTATAAACGGGTTTCCCCATCGGCAAAGCAGGCGGTCACTGCCAGAGCAGGAAGTGCATCCGGCGTGTCGTTCATATCGATGTCGATCCCTTTCAGGGGCCTGCCTTTCACAAGAACTCCGTTATCGAGGTGCGTCAACTCAACTCCCATATTCTCCAGAAAACCGAATACTTTTTTATCCCCCTGGTGATCCGAAAAATCCAGACCTTTAATGAATACTTCTGACTGGGTTATGGCTGCTGCACAAAGTGCAAAAGTCGCTGTAGAAAAGTCGGCAGGGATCTGCCGGTCAAAGGCTTTATATTCCTGGTTCCCGGGTATTCTGAACCAATCCAGACCCTTCTGCTCAAATTGTATACCCTGCGAACGCAGCCAATCCAGCGTGATCTCAACATAGGGTTTTTCATGCAGGTTCACGACCTGCAGTTCGGTGGTCCCTTCCGACAGGGGACAGGCAAAAAGCAGTGCTGTCAGGAACTGCGAACTGATCCCGTTAACCGTGGTGACTCCCCCCTGCATGGGTCCGGTAATAGTAAAAGGGCACTTCCCGTGCAGGCTCTTAACTCTTACCCCCAGGTCCCGCAAAGCATTCAGCAGGGGATCCATCGGACGGCTCCTGATAGAGGCATCACCATCGAATGTAATATCATGCGAAGCCAGGGAAGCCAGGGCACTGAATATCCTCAGGCTGGTGCCCGAATTGGCCACATCCACGAAGCTGGCTACCTTGTTGATCTCTCCGCCCACCCCGTCAATGATCCATTTGTTTTCTGCAACGCTGATCCTGGCCCCAAATTCCGAAGCGGCCCTGAATGCTGAACGCGCATCGGCCGATTCCAGAGGATTGCGTAAAACAGACTTTCCCCTTGCCATGGCCGCAATGGCTACCGCCCGGATGGTATGCGATTTCGAGGCAGGGATCAGTATCTCACCACTCAGCTTTGATCTTTTGGCTGTCAGTTTCAAATCTTATCATTTAACCGGACGCAAAAATAGGCCTAACTGAACTTTTTACAAAATATTATTGAATGGAAATGAAGGGGGTTTACATGCCTATTCAAAGAGTTGGCCAAAAGATCGTATTGTGGTTCAGATACTCCGGATTGCCTGTTTGTACAAAATCCTTTTTTGTTTTCAGGAGAATAGCATGATCCCTTTCCTCCGATTCAGGCTGATCCCAAAAACTGCCATCCTCATCAATATGCCCTGCAAATACATGATACAACCTGTCCGTTAAAATCCCAGGGACATCTGTTCACCGTTCGGACCCGGTTTTTTATCTTTCTTCAATTCCTCTCCGGGCTCAGGATCTTCGTCCCCTTCCCCGGGCTTTTTTTCAGGATGTTTCGGTTTTTTCTCAGAGTTCTTCTTCCCTTTAGAGGTGCTTTCAGCCGGTTCAATGGTCTCCTCTTCCACCGGGGCTTCAATTTCAAAAGGAACATCATCGGTCTGATTGTCAGTCTGTGCCCCGGGTGCATCTGCCGTTACAGATTGTTCAAGCTCTTCCTGTTCTTCCGGAGACGGGATCTCTTCCCTGAATTCCGGCATACCGGAAGGTGGAATTTCTTCAGGAGGTTCCGGCATTTTCAGAGGTTCCAGTTCTTCAACACTTTTTATCTCATAGGGGGATAAACGTTTGCCTTTCGCTTTAAGTCCCTTTACCGCGATAAAGGATTCCACATCCACCTCCTCACTTTTGCGGTTCTTGTTTTTACCCCCAAAACTCAGTTTCAGTCTGGGGTATACTTCAGCCGAGAGGTAAACAAATTCGCATTTTACATCTTCCGGGAGGAAACTCTGGGGTTTACCGTTGATATCGGCAACAAATCTCTTAATATAGTGGTACTTATGTGATAGATCATAATAGACTGCGGTGTATATTTTCCCTTCCGTATATTTCTCCATTCTGACAATACCCTCATTAAAATGCGTCATTAGATCGGGTTTGTACGTACAGCATATTCCGGAAGTATAGAATACAATGATACGGTTCACGGTCTGGAATTCTCCTATGTAATCACCCCTTTCCTCGGTATTAAGACGCTGTACTTCGGTATCGAACCAGATCTTCTGTCCGCCGAGGGTTGAACCGATTTTTTCCTTCAGCTCGATGCGGTGAATTGCATACTTGGTCAGGATATTTCCCATCGAGTTCTTGCCCTTGATTGCCAGCTGGCTGAAATCATAATCGAAGTGCAGGTTGCGGAGACGGGGGCGCGGCTTGAGGGAAATTCTCAATATTTCGCCTTCTC